>JAUVVS010000133.1 GCA_030604545.1 Deltaproteobacteria bacterium
ATTTTTAAAATATGTCATGAAAGGCGGAACCACAACAATTGTTACCGAAACTCTTGAGCCCTTCCCCGTATCTGGTTATGAGGGCGTCATAGATTTTCTAGACTCCTTAAAGGATCAGCCTATCAAGATATTGGCTACTGCTCCGGCCATGGTGTCCATCAGTCAGGCGACACGCGGCATCTCAATAGAAACACTTAAAAAGCTTCTGGCCAGAGACGATATCATCGGATTGGGTGAATCATATTGGCAGGCAGCTATCCAAGAACCCGACCAGATGCTTCCGATATATGAAGAAACGCTCCTTTCAGGGAAAAGCCTGGAAGGACATTCCGCCGGCTCCAGAGATAAGAAACTTATGGCATATATATCCACCGGTATCTCCTCCTGCCATGAACCCATAACAGCCGGAGAAGTTCTTGAAAGAATAAGACTGGGTCTCTATGTCATGATAAGAGAAGGGAGTATAAGAAGAGATCTTGAAGAGATCTCCAAGATAAAAAATTCAGGCGTAAATTTGAGACGGCTGATTTTGGTTACAGACGGAGTGGAACCGGTGGATTTGATTGAAAAAGGTTACATGGAATTTATTGTCCAGAAGGCGATTGACTGCGGTTTTGATCCGGTAAGTGCCGTCCAGATGGCCACCTTAAATGTGGCCGAGCATTTTTCGCTCGATCACCTGATCGGAGGGATAGCTCCCGGAAGATATGCCGACCTGCTGATTATCCCTGATCCCGAAACCATAGAAGCGCAATATGTGATAAGCAATGGCCGGATCATTGCCCAGGATGGAAATCTTCTTCAATCTCCCCGGAAACATATTTTTTCAGAAAATAGTCTGAAAAGTGTTCACCTGCCGCGAGAACTGGAACCGGTTGATTTTATTATACATGTGAAGGAAAGCTCATCCAAAGTCGAAGTAAGAGTAATAGATCAAATAACAGATCTTGTTACAAGAGAGCTAAAAATGACGCTTCCCGTAATTGATAAGAAAATTAGAGCGGATATCAATCAAGACATATTAAAAGTTGCCGCCGTTGATAGGACTCGCAATCCAGGTAAAATGTTCGTCGGGCTTATCAAGGGATTTTGTATGAAGTCAGGTGCAATCGCTTGCAGCGCTGCCTGGGACACATCGGACATCATCGTTGTCGGCGTCGATAATAGAGATATGGCCTATGCAGTAAATAGAATTCACGCCTTGCAGGGCGGGGCCGTAGTCTGTGATAAACAGAAAATACTGGCTGAACTTTCCCTACCAGTCTTTGGCGTCACTTCCGATATACCCATGGATGTACTCGCCCAAAGGCTGAAAAATATCAAAAAAGCGGTATCCGATCTTGGCGTTCCCTTTGCTAATCCTTTATTAACATTGATTACACTCACGGGGGCGGCAATCCCATACTTAAGAATTTGTGAAGAGGGTTTAGTGAATTTAAAAGACGGGAAAACACTTAACCTCATTTGCTAATAATTAGCTGTTTCAAAAGTATGTCGACCGTGTAAAACTCGCAACCTACTTCATTCTTAACTCTCACCAATACGCTCAAACAGTTACACGATTAAAAATTGAACAACCTTTGTAGCTTTCTAGTTCTAATTGTTTTCAGAAGGATAAATAATACAAATATTTATATAAAATACTCTAGTAAAAAGGTCGTTTTTCTAACTTTTTACGAGACATTCAATATTCAATCAAAAATCGTCAATCTGAGACCTTTGAAAAATGTTCAATTTTGTTCAAGTTCAAGGAAGACGAAAATTTTAACCACAGAAATACTTGAAGTATTTTGAGGATAGCGCTAAAGGTTAGCGCTATGCTTCACTCCGTGTCACTTCGTGCAAAATGTTGAGTCTGACATCCCGCCAATGGCGGGAGGCAAAAGGGGACGTTTTCCAGAGGTCTCATAGGGAGGTTTAAGAAAATGATAACAGCAGGAATCGATTGTGGTGCGAAAAACACCAAAACCGTCATCATGAAAGACGGACGGATCATAGGCAAGGGAGCTGTGTTGACAGGCTTTGATCAGGAAAAGGCTGTTGAGGAATCCTTGGAAAAAGCCGTTCAAACAGCCGGCATTTTAAGAGATGATATTGAAAAGATCATTGGTACCGGCTCAGGAAAGGATGCCATTAAAATAGCCAATGATACGGTTAATGATATTAAGGCTATGGGAAGGGGCGCTCATTATTTTTTTCCTAATGCCCGGACTGTAGTCGATGTAGGTGCTGAAGAAGGAAGGGCCGCCAAGATTGACGAGAATGGAAATCCCGTTGATTTTGCCATTAATGAGAAATGCGCTGCAGGAGCGGGCGCTTTTATAGAAGCCATGGCGCGCACATTGGAAGTGACTCTTGAAGAAATGGGACCCTTGTGCCTTACATCAGATAAGGAGATTCCTATGAATGCTCAGTGCGCCATTTTTGCCGAATCAGAGGTCGTTGGGCTGATTCATGCAAAGACGGATAAACCGGATATCAGCAAAGCCATTCATGATTCAATCGCGAGCCGGATTGTATCTATGATCCGCCGCATTGGAGTGAATGAAGATGTAGTTTTAATTGGCGGTGTAGGGCATAACCCCGGTTTTACGTCCGCCATGAAAAGGGAATTGAAATTAGAAAAAATTTACATCCCTGATGATCCGGAATATGGCGAATCCGTGGGCGCAGCCGTTGTTGCAGCTGAGTGAATTTGAAACTGGAAACTGGAAATTTGAAACTTTAACAAGCAATCAAGGCAACACAAAAGATGAGTCTATTCCCGCTAACGTGGGACTCAGAAAGTTATACGATTAGAAACCTAATCACCTCCGAGGTTTTTTCACATCAGTTTGTTTAAAAAGGCTAAATTGTTATCCAATAACTAATAACAGTTTTCAACTTTTGAGGAAATAAAAATGGCTGAAGAGAAAAAAGAAGAATTTTGGAGGTGGACTGAGTCCAACTGGAATAATCCCGATATCGACTGGAAAAATTCCAAATTCATCACTGTCGGCATTGATGTGGGTTCAGTCAGCTCTCAATCTGTCATTATGACTGATGGAAAGATTTTTGCTTACAGCAATATGAGGACCGGGTCAGATAGTCCTGATAGCGCCCGAAACGCCCTTAAATATGCTCTGGAAGCAACAGATATGCCCGAAGATAGAATGGATTACTGTATTGGTACCGGATACGGACGAGTAAATGTTCCATTTGCTGATCGATCCATCACGGAGATTGCCTGCCATGCGCGAGGTGCTAATTTCATTTATGGCTCTAAAGTTCGAACAGTACTTGATGTTGGCGGACAGGACATTAAGGCCATTCAATGTGACGAAAAAGGAAAAGTTACAAATTTTTTAATGAACGACAAGTGTGCCGCAGGCACAGGTCGCGGCATGGAGGTTTTTTCAGACCTTCTCGGCGTTCCTATTAATGAAGTCGGCGATAGGTCTTTTGAGTTCAAAGGAGATGAGCCTGCTGCGGTTTCCTCCACCTGTGTGGTTTACGCAAAATCAGAAGCAAACGGTCTTTTGCGAAAGGGTTGGACCAAAGAGGAGGTTCTTGCAGCCTATTGCAAAGCAATGGCTGAACGTATCTACTCATTGGTTGAAAGAGTGGGAGTTCAACCGGAGTTTGCCGTTACAGGGGGAATGGCAAAAAACCGCGGTGTGATGGAGCGGGTGATGCCGATGATTGGTCTTGAACGCATGAAGACCGAATGGGACACGCAGATTGCGGGAGCTGCAGGCGCTGCTCTTTTCGGGTACTCTCTCTGTCAAAGAGGCAAAGGGAGGAAGAAGTAATCATCATATGAATACGGTGAAATTAACCATCGATGATCAGCAACTGGAAGTACAGGAGGGAACCACAATCCTTGAGGCTGCCAGGAGTGCTGATATATACATTCCCACACTTTGTTACCATCCTGATCTTCCCGTAGCCAAAGGGATTCCGGCATTAGAGGTCGTCTTTCAGGGTGATTTAAGGATTGAAAATTCTATGCCCGAAGAAGCCGGTAAGGGCTGCGGTCTTTGTGTGGTGGAAGTCGAAGGCGAAGCAGAGCTGATTGAATCCTGCGCCGCCGAGGTCATGGAAGGCATGAGCGTCGTAACGGAAAATGAAAGGATTACAGCAAAAAGGCAGGGAAACCTGATTTCTATACTCTCGCGCCATCGTCATGCCTGCTTAACATGTGCTCAACAGGAAGGATGCAGCCGCACACAGTGTTCTACCAATGTGCCTGAAAATGAAAGGTGCTGTCCCCAATTCGGACATTGTGAACTGCAGGATGTCGCAAACTATGTGGGAATCTCAGACTCAACCCCGAAATGGATTCCCACTGATTTACCTATATTCAAGGAAAACCCTCTTTTTGAAAGGGATTACAATCTCTGCATCGGCTGTACCAGATGTGTAAGAGCATGCCGTGATCTTAGAGGCGTCGAGGCCATTGGATTTGTTTATGACACAAGCGGGCAGGTCCAGGTTGGAACTTTAGCTCAAACACCCCATGAGTCCGGATGTAAATTTTGCACGGCCTGTGTGGAAGTCTGTCCAACCGGTGCCTTGATGGATAAATCCGTTCGCCCGGGAAAGAAAGAAGAGGATCTTCTCCCCTGTAAAGAAGCGTGTCCTGCGCATATTGATATCCCTGGTTATTTAAGGTTGATTGCACAGGGCAAGAGAGACGAAGCCAATGCTGTAATAAGAGAGAAGGTGCCGTTTCCGGGCATCCTTGGAAGAGTTTGTATCCGTCCCTGTGAAGAAGCGTGCCGCCGAAAAGAAGTAAATGAGCCCATATCTATCTGCGCTTTAAAAAGATATGCCGCAGACGGTGAGAAAGGGCTTTGGAAGAAAAAAATGCAGATAAAGAAGGACACCGGAAAAAAAGTTGCAGTTGTGGGATCCGGGCCCGCGGGTCTTACGGCGTCTTTTTATTTACGCAAACAGGGACATTCAGTCACCGTTTTTGAAGCTTTAAATAAGCCCGGTGGCATGATGCGCTATGGTATTCCATCCTATCGCCTTCCCCATGAGGTTTTGGACAAGGAGATAAATGATATTTTAGATCTTGGCATCGAGTTGAGATTAAATCAAACTTTAGGCATGGATTTTAACATTGAACAACTAAAAAACAACGGTTATGACGCTGTTTTTATAGGAGTCGGTGCTCAATTAAGCCGCCGAATTCCATTAGAAGACTGTGATTTGCCTGATGTGATGTGGGGGATCGATTTTCTCAGGCGAGTTGTTGAGGGAGAAGATGTCCGCCTAAAAGATACTGTGATCGTTATTGGTGGAGGAAATGTTGCCGTTGATGTGGCTCTGACTGCAAAACGATGCGGAGCAAAAGAGGTCTCCATGGCATGTCTTGAATGCATGGAAGAAATGCCTGCAAGTTCCTGGGAGATTGAGGGGGCAATTGCGGAAGGGGTTAAGTTGTTACCATCCTGGGGGCCGGATAAGATCTTAAGCGAAAATGGTCAAATTACCGGCCTGGATCTGGTCGAATGTACTTGCGTATTCGACGATCAGGGAAACTTTTGTCCTGAATTTAGTGATACAAAAGAGTGCATATTAGTAGACCAGGTTATTCTCGCTATTGGACAGGCTGCAGATCTATCATTTTTGGAAGATAACTCCTCTATTTCAGTGAACAGAGACCTAGTTGTTGTAAACCAAGATACCCTTAAGACCGGCATGGAAAGGGTTTATGCCGGTGGTGACGTGGCGATTGCGCTTGGTGCCATCATTCACGCAATAGCTGCAGGACGAAAGGCAGCAGCATCCATAGACATTGAACTAGGCGGCTCAGGAGAAATCGAGGAGATTCTGTTTGAAAGAGAGACGCCTCGCCCGCATATCGGCCGGGATGAAGGTTTTGCTTCATGGCGGCGTGAAAAGGTTCCTGAGCTTGAAGTCGAAATAAGAAGTGGAGGATTTCAGGAGATCTCTATTGGTTACGACACAGATCAGGCCTTAAAAGAAGCGAAAAGATGTCTCCAATGTGACTTAAGGCTTGATATAGGATGTAATCCTTCTCCCCCCGTAAACTGGTTTGTCTTTAATGAAGAAAACATTAATCAGATTCCCGAATCAGAAGGTGTCTTTAGACTTCTTGATCAAGACCATAATGTTCTGGTCATTAAAGGGACAGCCGATCTTCGAAAGGCCCTCCTGGAAGAACTCAATGAAAACGAAAAAGCCGCCCTGTTTGAATTTGAAGAAGATAAAATGTATTCAAAG
>JAUVVS010000154.1 GCA_030604545.1 Deltaproteobacteria bacterium
GTTTTAGGTGAAAGATAAACAGAATTATATCTCACTTTTGATAAAAATAAAGAATATTTATATTTTTCCGAGTAACGAATAACTAATAACAAATAACTTTCAACTAATCGTTATCGTTTAATTGAAATAATATTTATTTCAGGGGTCGGGGGGTTTTTAAATCGATCACTTTAGAATAGCGGAATGGGCATTCCTATTTTAATCGTGTACTGTTTGAGTGTTTTAGGGATCGTTAGAAAGAACAGACACACATAAAGGTCGTTACAGGATAAAAACAACGATGAATAAACCTAACCTATTATTTTAATTATGATCCTCTGTTCTTTCTTACGAGCCCTTTGACACGAGTTTACACGATTTAAAATAGGTTTGTCCATGAAGCGATTAAATTGAAAAAACTCCCCGACTGCTCATTTATTTATGTTGTGAAAAGTTTATTAGTCGCACCCTTTTGCAGCGGAAAAGCCAAGATCAAAAGCCTTAATATTGGCTTCTACAAAGGCCTTTTTTGTCTTTGTTCTTATAGTTTCTTTTACGTTGTCTGCCGAAAGAGGGATGCTGTTGGTTTGAATCAATGACCCTAATAGAACCATATTTAAAGACATAACATTACCTGCTTCCTTTGCAAGGGAAACAGCATTAAACGCAACAAGGTTTTTCGTTTTTGCTCGAATTAAATCCTGTAGTTTATCCAGATCGGGATAAACACCCTTTCCAATGGCCACTGTAAATGGTGGAAAAGGAGAAAGATTAGTAATAACAACTGTTTTTGAATTACATTTGTTTATGGCACGGAGAGTTTCCGACGGTTCAAACCCGACAAGAACATCAGCCTCTCCATCCGAGATGATGGTACTTTCAGCATCTCCAAATACAACGGCCGATTCCACCACACCGCCTCTTTGTGCCATTCCATGTATTTCGCTCATACGAACAGGGACATCAGAAAGAAGTGCAGCTTCTCCCAAAACCTTGGAAGCAAGCAGATTACCCTGTCCACCAACCGCCACTATAATTAGCCTTGTTGTTTCCATTTTTCTTATCCTATCCCTTTGTGTAATATTTTAATAACGTTCAAAAGTCTTTGCTTTTCCCTTCTCCGTTCTCTGTCTTCCGTCCTCTGTCTTCCGTCCTCTGTCGTCCGTCCTCTGTCGTCCGTCGTCTGTCGTCCGTCATCCGCCCTCTATCGCACCGGCAATATCGCCCTTTCAGGACAGATTTGAGCACAAACCGCGCACCCCACACACAGGTCGGAATCGATACTAATCCTGTTATCCTCGATAAAAAAGGCAGGACATCCAAGATCGTTTATACAATTCCTGTGGTTTTTGCATTTTTCACTTATATAAAAAGGCTTCCCTTTGAGTTTCTTAAGCCCTTTTGCGTATAATGTACACATCTCCTTTGAAATAATAACCGAAAAGCCTTTATAATTTAAGGCCTCTTTCACGGCCTCTAAGCTCTTTTTAACATTAAACGGCTTAATGACAGTGACATGAGAAACGCCGATAGCTCTGACGACTTCCTCTATGGATACGCGGCCATACCCGTCAAGGTTAAACTCCTTCATGTCGACGCCTGGATGAGGCTGATGTCCGGTCATGGCCGTGGTTCCATTGTCAAGAATTACGAGCGTAAAGTTATGATTGTTAAAGACCGCATTTATCAAACCCGGTATTCCGGAATGAAAAAAGGTGGAATCACCTATAAAGGAAATTACCTTTTTGTCTGTCGCTTTGGAAAAACCGCAGCCTGTGCCCACGGATGATCCCATACATATTAGAAAATCCGCCATGGAAAGCGGCGGCAATAATCCGAGCGTGTAACATCCGATGTCTGTGGGATAGATAGTATCCATTCCCTCTGCCGCTTTCTTTATTTCATAGTATGTAGCCCTGTGTGAACAACCTGCACACAGATTGGGCGGACGCTGTGGAATTTCCGGAATATCAGAAAGATCCGGAACTGCTGCCGGTACAAACGATATGTCAAAGCATTCGGCCATACATTGTCTTACCTGGGCCGGATTGAACTCGTAAAGACGTGGAAAAAGATCTTTTCCTTTGCCACTTATGGGGAGGGTAAGTCCTTCCTCCTGGGCAAATGCCTTTATCGCTTCTTCCATGTAAGGTTCGCCTTCCTCAACAACCAGCACCCTTTCACAACCTTTCAAAAAGTCAATGATGAGCGCTTTAGGCATGGGGTGTGAAAACCCGATGCGCAAGACTTTTACTTTATCTTCTATATCCAGATCCTTTATTGCATCAGACACATAGTTATAACTAACGCCATTGCATATGATGCCTGAGTTTCCATTTCCCCTTATAAAATTATACTCGGATTGTTCGGAAATTTTTTCAGCCTTTTCAATGTTTTCTAATAGCTTCACATGAAGCTTTCTGGCAACGGCAGGTACTGTTACCAGGCTGAAAGGATCCTTTGTAAAATCTCCCTTTGTCACACGCTTCTTTATCTCACCCAACGTTATTACAGCGGTGGAATGGTTGATCCGTGTTGTGGTTCTTAAAATAACCGGTTCCTTTAGTTTTTCGGAAAGGTCGAATGCATATATGACCATGTCTTTTACTTCTCTAACCGAAGAGGGTTCAAGAATCGGAAGACCTGAAAGCTTTCCATAATACCGGTTATCCTGTTCATTCTGGCTGGAAAACATGAAGGGATCGTCCGCTGAAACAATAACCAACCCACCCTTAACACCCACATAGGCAAGGGTCATAAGCGCATCCGAAGCCACATTCAACCCAACATGTTTCATTATGCACATGCTACGAATTCCGGAGTTAGCCGTAGCAGATGCCACTTCAAGGGCAATCTTTTCATTGGTGCTGTATTCGAAATACAGGTCACTCTCCTGCGACATCTGAAAAAAGTTAAGTGAAATTTCCGAGGACGGTGTTCCGGGATATGTGGTAGTAACGGCAACGCCCGCCTCAATCCCTCCACGGGCAATCGATTCATTACCTAGAAGGAGCATCTTTTGACCGGGTTGATCTGTAAGTAGTTTGTGCATGGTCGTTTCCTCATTGAAAGTTTATATTAAAGCTACATTACAGCTACATTTTTATTTAGTCAAGAAAAAATGTAACTATTGATTCGTTAAGACACCAAGGTAAAAAGAAAAGTGAGGAATAAAAAATGAAACTTGAAAATAATACACATTAATACTAAATTTTATGTAACACTGTAACCGTTCACGGGTTCAAAGGTTCAGGGTTCAAAGGTTCAGGGTTCAAAGGTTCAGGGTTCAAAGGTTGATGGACTCAGGGGCAGAAATAAATCGTGCTCGTGCTCAGCATAGCGGTGCTTGTAATCAAACAGAAAAAGAAGATGTTCGACCATGAACGACTGCATGCTGAAAGGTAGCGATTACGATTACGCGCACCAGCACGAATGGAAACACATAACCAACAAAAGTCAGTGTAATTTTGTACTATTTTGAAATGCTTTGGCCGGCTTTTTGTGCTGCTGATTTTGAGTGAAAGATAACCCTGAACGGGGAACCCTGAACCTGTGAACGCTTACAAATTTAATTATCTTTCAAGCGGCCTTGTTTTCAAACAGCTAAAATATTACAAAACTATGAAAAAGCATTTCTACTCGTCTCCTTGCGTAAGGATTTCAATCGGTCTTATTTTTCTATCTTGTTTTATGCTGATCTGTATTGCCCATGCCACAAAAAAAAGTGCCATAGATGCCGGCGGAATTGCCGCCCATCTTGAAAAAGTGAAGAAGGAGCTTGCTCCTCTAAATTTTCAAACTGCGCCGTCATTTTCGGAATCTGTCCGCCGGTATTTCAAATATTACGGCCTTGATATCGACGGCACAGAACACATCTTTGGAACCTTCAGTTCGAAAAATAAGGTCTTTGCTGCTCATGTGTTCAAACCAAAAAGGACAAAAGGAACAGTAATAGCGCTGCATGGTTATCTTGATCACGCAGGAGTCTGGAAACATGTGATAAGAAATTTGCTTAAGCATGGGTACACGGTTGCTTTGTATGACCAGCCGGGACATGGTCTTTCGAGTGGAGATCGCGCATCAATTTATGATTTTTCTGAATACGTCTCCGTACTTGAAGACTTTTTACGGATTTCTCATGTAAATCTTCCAGGGCCTTTTCACCTGGTAGCGCACAGTATGGGTTGCGCAATAGCGGTAGATTATCTTTTAAATGTCACGCAAATTCCCTTAGACAAAATTATCCTGATTGCTCCGCTGTTTCATTCAGCCTACTGGAAACTCTCCAGATTTGGATACGCCCTAACAGGGTTTATTAACTATTCCGTACCAAGAATTTTTCAGGAGAATTCCTCAGACGAAGAGTTTCTAAATTTTACAAAGAAAGACCCGCTTCAGGCAAGGCACGTGCCCATAAAGTGGTTTGGGGCACTTGTCAAGTGGAACAATAGGTTTGCCGGCTATAAGCCGTCGAGAATACCAATAAAGATCATTCAGGGAACTGCGGACACAACGGTTGATTGGAAATATAACTTGAAGTTTATCAAAAAGAAGTTTAATAACACGGATATTTCTCTGATTACAAACGGCGGTCACCAGTTGATAAACGAATCCCTACCAATTCGAGCCGAAACTCTCAATCTAATCGTCGATTATATTAAAGGAAATAAAAATAAAATTTCTTTAGAGACCCTTGACTAATTTAGAATAATTTTGATATGGGTGCAGGCTTTACAATTTTAATCGGGTGCCTTAATTAGTGCCTGAACGAAAACTCCCGTTCAGGCAAAAATCCGAATATCGCCTGATCTTATAAAATGGTCGAAACTCGAAACAATATCGAATATCAAATATTTCAATGTTCAAAACAAAAGCCTCGGTAGTCGGTTGTTTAGAGCATTTGAACATTCGAATTTAGAATTTGTTTCGGATTTCGTAATTCGGATTTCGAATTTCAAAATTCAAAAATTGAGGGTTTTCGTTCAGACACTAATTAAATAGAACAAACAGCGAGGAACTTAAAGAAGGGGGACTTTTTATCATGTATGAGAAAGAAATAGCCGAAATCGAGAACCTGATCCAGAAACAGAATCGATGGAGGGATCAATGCATTAACCTTATCGCCAGCGAAAACGTCATGAGTCAAAGGGCAAGATCTCAAGCCGGTTCTGATTTTGCGCATCGATATGCAGAGGGACATCCGGGAGAAAGGTATTACAGAGGGACGTCATATATTGACGAAATTGAAAATCAGCTCAAGACGAACTTAAAGATCCTTTTCGAATGCGATCATTCCGAAGTCAGGCCCATCAGCGGCACCAATGCCAATGAAGCAGTTTTTAGCCGCTTCGTCAGACCGGGGGATGTGGTGATGGTTAACTCCACTCCGGCCGGCGGCCACATCAGTCATCATAAAGAAGGATCCCTCGGGAAATTTACACGGAACATCATCGACCTCCCGACGACCAAGGACGGTTATCATCTCGACGTAGAAAAAACCATATATTTGATTAAAAATGTTAAGCCAAAAATAATTGTTCTTGGGAAAAGCCTCTATCTTTTCCCTGAACCGGTCAGCGAGCTTTCCGACGTCTGCCGGGAAAACAACGTTCGAATTATCTACGATGGGGCTCATGTCTTGGGACTTATTGCGGGTAAAAGATTTCAAAATCCATTAAAGGAAGGTGCTTTCCTGATGACGGCCAGCACCCACAAGACCTTTTTTGGCAGCCAACGTGGCCTAATCTTAAGTAATATGGAAGAAGAGTATTGGCGAAAGATCGACAGAGGCGCCTTTCCCGGTTCCTCCAGTAATCACCATCTTGATACTCTTGCTCAAATGGGCATATGCACTTACGAGGTTATGGAATTCGGCGAGCAATACTCCGATGACACCATCAAAAATGCCA
>JAUVVS010000112.1 GCA_030604545.1 Deltaproteobacteria bacterium
CAAGAAGTTTGTTTTCATCATGTTTTGAATAAAATATCCTTGAATCACGAATTGCTACGACTTTTCCGCCGGGCAAAAGGGAAAAAGTATTAATACGTTCGATCACTTCATGAATATTCTCATCTGCTCCGTCAATAGGATCATAGTTGAGGGTCCTTTTTGATCCAGGGATCAATGCATTTAAAAGTTCTTCAAATGCCGTCTTATAGAGCAGCTCTTCTCCGTAAATCAGATAAACCAATGCAAAAGCGTCTTTTTCCAGATCCTCTAAATATTTTTTTACCTCTTTATAATTAATGACAGACATCTTTTGATTGAAGATTGACGATTGTTGATTGATGATTGAATAATGTTAATACTCAGGGATATTGCCCTGTAAGTTGCAAAATATTTTTCTTTACAACTTCTCTTTGTGCCATAGTGACTTGGTGGCTTAATAAAGAATCAAGAATCAATATTCAATTATCATTCTTCAATCTACCCAGGCGCACAAGCATTACAGCAGCGATAATTGACATTGCCCCTCCGATTGCTTGAGACACAGAGAGGAACCCAAAAATAGATTGCCCTCTAAAATCACCTCGAAATATTTCTATAATCGAACGGCCAATTCCGTATAGCAAAACGTACATCCAAAATAACTGGCCATCAAATTTCTTGTGGTGGCGAAAAAGCCAAAGAATGCAAAATATAAACAGGTTGTTTGCGGCAGAATAAAGTTGGGTTGGGTGGAGCGGTATGCCTATCGGCGCAAGGCTTTCAGGGCGGCTAAAAGTCACAGCCCACGGAAGATCACAGACCTTACCGTAACAGCATCCGGCAAAAAAACAGCCAATCCTGCCGATAGAATGTGCGATAGCAAGAGAAGGGGCCAGAATATCTGTTGTTAGCCATAAAGGCATTTTTTGCTTCTTTACATAAAAAACCAAAACAAACAGTGCACAGATAAATCCTCCATAAAAAACTAATCCTCCGTTCCATATCTTGAATATTTCCATGGGGTCGGAAAGAAATATTTTTGGATTTATCGCAACATAAAAGAGGCGTGAACCGACTATGGCCGCAATCAAACCATAGAAACAAATATCCATTATTTTATCCGGATCTTCTCCTAATCTTCTTGCCTCATATCTTGCAATAAAAAGTCCTACCAGAAACCCTATGGCTATTAAAGAACCATAAGTATAAATGGGGAATCTACCAATTTTCAGAAGGACGGGATACATTATCTTCAGATCTCGTTAAGTCGTTAAGTAGTTGAGTAGTTAAGTATTTGACGATGTCTATATCTTATTATTTGGGCATCTTCTTAAATAGGAGGTGAAAAATAAATATTGCAATTCCAACAGAAACTGCGCTGTCTGCAACATTAAAAGCAGGCCAATGCAGGTTTCCTATATAAAAGTCAAGGAAGTCAACAACTTTCCCAAAACGTATTCTATCGACCAAATTCCCGATGGCTCCCCCGAAGATCATGGCAAACCCCGTTGCAAGCAAAGGGTGTGTTTTAGGCGTATTTATGTATAAAAATAAAATGAGACATATTGCTAAAAAGGAAACAATAAGAAAAAGAATGATACGCAAATTAGGACTCTGATTCGCCATAAAGCCAAAGGCCCCTCCCGGGTTTTGGACATGGGTGAGGTTGAAAAATCCCGGTATAACCGAAATAGAGTTGTAAAGTGGTATGTTGTGTAAGATTAAGGCTTTTGTTATCTGGTCTAAGAGCACAACTAAACCGGTAACACTAACAAGCTTTATGTATTTGCCGCTAATTAGGGCCCATATCATATTCATTCTTCCAGCGTATCCCGGCAACGATTACAAATCGTAGGCTGCTCAGAATTTGTTCCAACCGAATTGTCATGTATCCAACACCGTTCACACTTATCACCCGTTGCCGTTCTCACTAAAATCGATAATCCTTCAATTTCGTCACTTTCATAGGCATCGGACAAAGACTCATCTTTAATCAAATAAGCCTCCGATGTAATAAAAATAGATCTTAGATCATCGACATATAAATAAAGCCCATTATATAAATCTTCATTTGCAGAAATTGTAATTGAGGCGTCGAGGGGGTGCCCGATAAGCTTATCAACCCGAGCTTTTTCCAGGGCTTTTGTCACCTCTCCTCGCACCTCAAGTATTCGGTGCCACTTTTTTGCCAGATTTGAATCTTTCCATTCCTCCTTAACATCAGGCAAAGACGCGAGATGAATGCTTGTTTCTTTTCCTTTATAGCCCGGCATAAAATTCCAGATCTCTTCTGAAGTAAATGAAAGCACCGGTGCCATAAGCCTTACTATCGAATCCAGTATAATATACAGGACTGTCTGAGCGCTTCTCCTTGCAGATGATTCAGGTGGTGAAGTGTAAAGTCGGTCCTTAAGGATATCAAGGTAAAAAGCAGAAAGGTCAAGTGCGCAATAATTGTGAAGTGTATGGTAGATAATATGGAAATCATAGCTGTCATAGGCATTACGCGTCCTCTCGATTATTTCCTGGAGCCTGTGCAGGGCGAATTTATCAATATCAAGCATCGATTCATATACGGCAAAATCTTTTTTAGGATCATAATCAAATAGATTGCCCAACATGAACCTGCATGTATTTCGAATTCTTCTATATGCATCGCTTAATTGCTTTAAAATATTTTCAGAAATACGAATATCATCCCTGTAATCAGATGCAGACACCCAAAGACGAAGGATCTCAGCCCCATACTTATCTATTACCTCCTTTGGCGCAACGATATTTCCGACAGATTTTGACATCTTTTTTCCATCCGCATCTACAACAAATCCATGGGTTAATACCGATTTGTAAGGCGCATGATCTCTTGTACCAACAGCTTCTAAAAGTGAGCTGTGAAACCACCCCCTGTGCTGATCGCTGCCCTCAAGATAAAGATCGGCAGGCCATCTCAGATTGGGGCGCTCTTCAAGCACGGCAGCGTGGCTAACACCCGAATCAAACCATACATCGAGTATATCCGTCTCTTTTATAAATCTTTTATTTCCACAATTTTGACACTCCATATCGACCGGAAGTATGTCATTTATATTTTTTTCAAACCAAATATCCGCACCATGCTCTTTAAAAAGCGAATATACACGATCTATTATTTCCTGGTTTATGATAGGAGTTTCGCAATTTTCGCAATAAAATACAGCAATAGGAACTCCCCAGGCACGTTGCCGCGAAACACACCAATCCGGCCTATTTTCAATCATGCCGTAAATTCTTTCTTTACCCCAATTAGGTATCCATTTGACCCTATCAATTGCATCAAGTGCCTTTTTTCTCAGTCCTGTCTTGTCCATGGATATAAACCACTGGGGTGTAGCTCTGAAAATAACAGGCTTCTTACAACGCCAGCAATGTGGATAAGAATGTTCAATCTGCTCCTCCACAAGCAGAGATCCTATTTCATCCAATTTGGCATTGATTTCTTTATTTGCATCAAATACAAATTTTCCCTTAAAAAATTCGACATCTTGCGTAAAACACCCATTATCATCAACAGGTGAATAAACATCCAAGCCATACTGGAGGCCAACTTCGTAGTCTTCTCGCCCATGCCCCGGGGCAGTATGAACACAACCTGTGCCGGCATCAAGTGTGACATGAAGACCCAGAATAATAAGGGATTCGCTCTCATACAATGGATTAATGCACCGCTTGCGCTCCAGAAGTCCGGCTTCAAATTCGGAAAGAATAGAAAAATCAGAAATGCCAAAGGTTTTCATACATGTTTCGACAAGATCTTTTGCCAGAATAAACACTTCATTATTTCCCGTATCAACAGCAGCATACGTGAAATCCGGATGAAGGGTCACTGCAAGGTTTGCCGGTATTGTCCATGGAGTTGTTGTCCATATTACAATAAAGACCTTTTTATCGGCCAGAACCGGAATTTCTTTGCTAAGATCGTCTTTAAAGGGAAATTTAACAAAAATAGATGGTGTTGACTCATCTTGATATTCTATTTCTGCTTCTGCAAGGGCGGTTTTGCAGGTACTACACCAATATATAGGCTTTTTGCTCCTGAAAAGGCTGCCGTCCAGAGCGAATTTGCCACATTCACGTGCAATAACAGCTTCGTATCTATAGTTCATTGTTAAATATGGATCTTCCCAATCGCCCATCACACCAAGCCGCTTAAATTCTTCACGCTGGATATCGATATATTTTTCAGCATATGACCTGCACTCGCTGCGAAACTCAGCCTGGGTAATTTCTTTTTTTTTAGACCCAAGTTCTTTATCAACATTATGCTCGACGGGGAGTCCATGGCAATCCCATCCAGGTACATATACTGCATCAAAACCTGACATCTGTCTTGAACGGACAATGACATCCTTCAAAATTTTATTTAAAGCAGTACCAATATGAATATTCCCATTCGCATATGGAGGGCCGTCATGTAGAATAAATAATTCTCTGCCTTGCGAGGCATTTCTGATCTTATCGTATAAACGGTATTTTTCCCACATTTCTATCTGTTCAGGCTCACGTTTGGTCAGGTTCGCCCTCATGGGAAACTTTGTGACTGGAAGGTTAAGTGTCTTTTTGTAGTTCATGAATCCTCCAACAAAATAAATAGAAATTTAGTATCAATTTAGCCTTCCGAAACAGCCAAAATGTTACGAATTTTAAATATTCTTTTCTTCAGCAATCAACTCCATAAGATACTGACCATAACCGTTTTTCATCATACCAGAAGCAAGACTACGAACCTCTTCTCTTGTTATGTAGCCAAGGCGGTAGGAAATTTCCTCAATACATGAAATTTTAAGCCCCTGCCGTTCTTGAATGGCTTGGACATAACCGGCGGCTTGCTGCAAAGCCTCATGTGTCCCGGTGTCAAGCCATGCAAAACCTCTTCCTAGAATTTCGACCTTTAGATCACCCCTATTCAGATATTCCAAATTTACGTCCGTGATTTCAAGCTCGCCACGGGCAGATGGTTTGAGGTTTGCTGCTATGCTTACAACATCATTATCGTAAATATAAAGACCGGGTACTGCATAATTTGATTTGGGGTTCTTCGGCTTCTCTTCTATACATATAACTTTACCGGTTTGATCAAATTCCACTACGCCATATCGTTCGGGATCTCGTACTAGATATCCAAAAATCAGGCCGCCTTTTTTAAGTTTAACAGCTCTCTTTAAAATGTTCGAAAGATTATGGCCATAAAAAATATTATCGCCCAGGATAAGACAAACCGGGTCGTCTCCAATAAATTGTTTGCCGATTAGAAAGGCTTGTGCCAACCCCTCAGGCCTTGGCTGCTCTGCATATGAAAAGGATAACCCCAGTTGGGAGCCGTCCCCAAAGAGTTTCTTAAATAAAGGCAAATCCTCAGGAGTAGAAATAATTAGTATTTCGCGTATTCCTCCCAGCATCAATACAGACAAAGGATAATAGATCATAGGTTTGTCGTATACAGGTAAGAGTTGCTTGCTCACCACGCGAGTGATCGGGAACAACCGAGATCCTGAACCACCGGCTAATATTATCCCTTTCATAATCTTTTATCCTTATCCATGATGGTCTCGTAAAAAGTCAGAAAAGTGACCTTTTTACGAGAGTGTTTTGTATTTGGTGTTTAGGGCTCACTCAAAAATAACTTCACATTTTATACGCCGATGCATCCCGCCTGGCTGCGTTGCGAAAGCTCGGAATATCCAGATATTCCTGCGTTTTCGCGCCTTGCCAGACGGGCGCCTCAACGCCTAAAATTGTGAACTTATTTATTCGTGAACCCTTAGTATATTCCAAAATCTTTTAAAACATCATTTATGCCGAGCTTCTTGACTTTCAATCTCAAGAATTCTGAAATTGTTGGTTGATACGCCTTTACTTTGGGGTACATACCCGCCTCTCTGGGTGTTCTGGCGCCTTTATTATTATTACACGGCTTACACGAAGAAACGCAATTCTCAAAAATAGTCTCACCGCCTCGTGATTTAGGTATAATATGGTCAATGGTTAGTCTCTCTTTTTCAGAACCGCAATAAGCACATTTGAAGCCATCTCTTACAATAACGTTCTTTTTAGTAAAGGGTATTCTAGTTCTGTAAAGTGTTCGAATAATTTTTATCAGCTTCATTACTGCCGGAACTTTCATAACGATTCCTTCAGCGGTTTTGATTATTCTTTCAGAATTTTTTAAAACCTGCACTTTACCTTTTGCTATGAGACACATGGCTCTCTTCCAGTTAACCACATTTAAAAATGAATAGTCTGCATTCAGCAAAATACATTGAGTCATTTTACCCTCCTTATAAATGAATACAAATATGCACCTATTAATGTGAAATTATTTTGTTCTGTTTAAACCTGCCATCTGCCATGTAAAAAATGAGGCCATAATTTACTTTATAATCTCATCTTTTCTTTTTAAATGCCTGCTTAGCACAATTTCAAATATAACTGCAAGTAATTTACAATAGGCGGTTTTAAAAGTTATGTCTAAACCGCTATTTTTAATAACATTAAAACACTCTCATAAATAGATCTCTTTTTTGTAACCGTTCACGGGTTCAGGGTTCAGAGGTTCAGGGTTCAGAAATTGTAGGTTCACCTCACAAATCTTAACTGTGCACAATATTGCGGAAGCGTTCGATTCGGAAACAAACCCGGAATTCGTTTGTTTTCTTCGGTATTTAAACGGTCTTACACTGTAACTGTTCACGGTTCAGAGTTCAAAGTTCAACCGTTAAGGTAGTTAAAGTCTTTGATTTTGAATCTAATGCAGAATTCATTCTAGC
>JAUVVS010000015.1 GCA_030604545.1 Deltaproteobacteria bacterium
ACCGCCTTTATGCGGTTGTAGTTCACTTTTGTATGTTGGGTGTCAATCGTGACTTTCCTGTGATTGGAACATCCGTTTTATTGTTTAACTGATTATGGGACAACAGAGATGGAAAGGAAAAAAAAGAATATAACGCCAATGGACCCACCTCCATTTATTGACTCATTGAGAGGAGCTATTCTAATTGATCAGTCAGGTAAAATAATCTCTTGTGACTCTGCAGTTGAGGAAATATTAGATCTTCCTCAATCTATGATTGAAGAAGCAAATTTTGATGATGTCATGTCGACAGTGACAAGCAATAGTTGGCGTGAACTGAAAGGCAAAAAAGAACAGTACAATGGTTGGCTAAAAGTACATAATAAAAATTTTTATGTGGAAATGATAAAATTTCATTCTGAGCATATTAATAGTATCACTTTATGTATATTGTATGATTCTTCGAATCAAAAAAATTCAGACAATGAGATGGAAGTCTATCAAAGTATGATTGAAGAGATGGTAACCGCAATAGAATCATCCTATGATGGTTTTTTTCTAACAGATGGAGACGGAAATATTCTTCGAGTCAATAAATCTTGGGAGAAAATAACGGGCGTGTCTGCTCGAGATGTGATTGGTAGAAACGTATTTGATCTTGAAAAGAAGGGATATTTTTCTCGATCTGTGTCTCGACTTGCCTTAGTCCAAAAAAAATCATTCACCCTTCAAAAGAAATGGTTTACCGGAAAAGAAGTTTTGGTAACTGCCAGTCCGATACTTGATAAAGATGACAATATAAAAATGATAATTTGCAATGTCAGGGATCTTGGAGATATTAGAAGACTTTCTGCGCAATTGAAAAAATCTGACATGGATTATAAATATTACCAGAATAAAGTTAATAATCTTAAAAAAAGAGTTTTTGAGGATCATCATATCGTTGCAGAGTCAAAGGAGATGATAAACATTCTCGAGTTGTCTGATCGAGTTAAATCAATTGAAGCACCGATATTGATAACCGGAGAGACCGGGGTCGGAAAGGAAGTTGTCGCATCATACATACACAGAAATTCTTCAAGGTCAGCTTCCGGCCCTTTCATCACAATAAATTGTGGCGCGATACCCGAGAATTTACTCGAATCGGAATTGTTTGGCTATGAACCAGGGGCATTTACCGGCGCCAGTGAAAAAGGAAAAGATGGCATTTTTGAATCGGCTGAAGGAGGGACCCTTTTATTAGATGAAATAGGTGACTTGCCTCTTCATCTCCAGGTAAAGCTATTGCGAGTTCTTCAAGAATCTCAGATTATGAAGATTGGGGGCAGAACACCGATCAAAATAGACGTGCGAATTATTTCAGCAACAAACCGCGATTTGGAAAAAATGATCATCGATAATAGTTTTAGGCAAGATTTATATTTTAGATTAAATGTTATACCAATACATATTCCACCACTAAGATCTCGCCGAGATGACATCTTGCATTTGACAGAATTATTTTTTTACAAGGCTAATATAAAATACAAGAAAGATGTCAGTTTGTCACGAGATGCTCTAGATTATCTTCTGTGCTACAAATGGCCCGGTAATGTAAGAGAATTAGTTAATATAATTGAGAGACTGGTGATTATTACTCCAAATTCGTCTGTTACTCCAGAATGTCTACCGAATTATATCCGTGAGGCGGGGATGACCACGCCCAGTTGTGGGAGTGGTAATTTTAAAGAAAAAATGCGCGAGTTTGAAGTTAATCTTATAAATCATTCGATAGAAAAGTACGGGAGTGTTGGTAGAGCCGCCAAATATTTAGAAATAGATACTACTACAATCTATCGGAAGCTCAAGGGTGCAAAAACGCATCGAACCGATGCAAAATCGCACTGAAAGTTGCAAGATGCCGATATAAAAATAAAATTATCTCCTTCATCCTCTAGTGCCTGATTGATTGGAAGTAAAATCGCAGTATCCAGATACTTTTCAACTGTAAATCAAAAACGCTTTTGTTAACGTAACGATCTGGAAAACATAGGTATTTCTATCTTTCAAAAACTTCTTTGATTCGGGCACAATTAGTGCAGATTAATAGCTCAGGTGAATGTTATTCAGCCTTAGTGGCTCTATACAATGATTTACTCTGAAAGAACCGATTTCACATTGTGCTAGTGAGGAAGCCTGCAAAAAGGTCAAAAGATGATTGCCGACAATTCTCAAATTTTGCTTTGAGGTCACCATAATATTTGCAATCTCTGGGACAACATTTAGGTTGAGTCAAGGAGGCAATTACGCCTAACACAATGGAGGTTTTTGTATGAAATGCTCGAGGTTAGTTAGCAGCACTATTCTGTGTTTAATGATTTCTTTTGCAAGTTTCTCGCTAGCAGCTGATTTCCCGACAAAAGATATCAGAATGATTTGTCCATGGGATGCCGGTGGCGGTGCAGACGGTATTACAAGAACGATTAGCCACTATGCGCAATCACATTTACCAGCATCGATCTATGTCGAGAACCTGACCGGAGGAGTTACCGGGCCTGCGGTTTTTGAAGTTATGTCATCACGTCCGGATGGCTACACTCTTGGTACTTTAACCTATGATAGTGTTATCACGATTCCGCGGAAAAAGATGATACCTGGTTATGATCTTAAAAAATTGAAATACATCGCTAACATAACCAGAGAGGGATACGGGCTCATTACACACAAAAACGCTCCGTGGAAAACCCTCGATGATTTAATTGTCGATGCCAAAAAGAGACCAAAAAAAATCACGATTGGTATTCTCGGATTCGGTGGAGTGAGTCATTTACCTTTGATCGAATTTGAAGAAATGGCCGGTGTCGAATTCAAATACATCCCTTATAAGGGATCTGCCGCGCAAAACGAAGCTTTATTAATGACGGAAGTTGATATAATTTCAACCAGTATAGGTGACGCATTTTCAGTTTTAGAAACGGGCGATGCTCGTGGTATTGCGGTAATGGAGTCTGAGAGAAATCCCAAAGCGCCGAATATTCCGACCTTTAAAGAAGAAGGATACGATTTGGTGCGAGGAAGTTTCTTGTTGATAGCTGCTCCTGCAGGAATCCCTGATAATCGAGCCAAGATCTTGGAAGAGGCCTTTAAAAAAGCTTATAATGATCCGAAATTTCTCGAATGGGCTGACAAAGTCGGTGTTGAAGCGGCATGGATGAATAGTCAGGAAACTGAGAGGTTCGTATTCGAGACAAAGGATCGAATCAATAAATTGATGGATGATTTGGTTGAGCAAGGTATTCTCAAAGAATAGACAATATCATCAAATGGGATATTAATTATTAGACTATTGATATCCCATTTGTTGTATATGATTTATCTGCTCTAACGGTCGAACTTCAAGGGATATTTATGAAAATTAAACGTTCTGACAAATATACTATTCTTGTACTTTCCTTTTTCACTCTAATTTACATAGTAGGAACAATAGATTTAGGCGCACCATTTAATCAAGGTGCAGAACCGAGCTTAAGCGTTTTCCCATGGATCATAATTTGTGCCATGATAATAGGTATTATTGGGTACTATATAGGATCAATAAAAGAATACTCGGGTGAGGAGGAAGGTGAAAAATCGGTATTTCTAAGCATAGCAAAACCGCTCTCTGGATGTCTCATCATAGGGTTATTCATTCTATTATTCTTTTTTCTTGGATATTGGATTGCTTCTG
Organism: Deltaproteobacteria bacterium; assembly: GCA_030604545.1. GTDB lineage: Bacteria > Desulfobacterota > Desulfobacteria > Desulfobacterales > JAUVVS01 > JAUVVS01. The sequence goes on from JAUVVS010000015.1 coordinate 3,686, forward strand.
TATTCCTCTGTTTTTTCACGGCAATTATGTTTGAGTACGAATCATCGAATATGCGAAAAACAGTAATTATAGCTGCTCTCGTGTCTGTATTAATACCCATTATAGGGTATTTTTTTTATCAGAAACTTTTTCACATTCGATTACCGGAGGGAATAATATGGTAGAAGAAATAATTCTCGGGTTTGCCACATTATTTAGCCTCTCAGTTTTTTTATATCTGATAATTGGTTTTTTGGTCGGCTTATTTTTTGGAATAGTACCCGGATTAACAGGAACTTTGGCCATAGCCTTATTGTTACCGATTACATTTGCTATGGACCCGGTCAACGCCCTTGTTATGGCCATGGGTATTTTTGTGTCAGGTATATATTCGGGAAGTATCACCGGAACCGTGGTTAACATTCCTGGAACTCCTGGTGGGGCAGTGACTTCTATAGAAGGATACCCTCTGATGCTCAAAGGAAGAGGTGCCGACGCTCTAACCCATGGTGCCTTTGGTTCTTTTATCGGTGGGGTCGGTGGCGTGCTAATACTGATGTTTTTTTGCCCTATCATTGCCAAAGGCGCCCTTATGCTTCATACCATAGACAGGTTTTCGCTCATTGTACTGTCTCTGGTTGCTGTGTGCATAGCCAGTAAAGGGAGCGTGGCTAAAGGAGTTATTGCTACTGTCATAGGCATAATGCTTGGCACAATTGGTATAGACTCTCAAGTACCTGTGGCACGGTTTAATTATGGCTTTGTTTCCATGACGGAAGGAATAGAACTACTACCGGCTATAATCGGTATTTTTGCTATCAGTGAATTACTGTTCCAAATAGAAATAGGACTAGCAAAACTTCCTACGATTATTGATGTGAAAAGCATCAAATTTTTGCGTAAGGATTTCATTCCCAAATTTCTTGATATTAAGAGTATTGGGGCAAAACTATATATAAAAAGCACTGTTATAGGGAATCTGGTAGGTGCGTTGCCTGGTGCAGGAGCCGCTATGGCCGGCTTTATTTCATACGCCGAGGCAAAAAGGAGTTCCAAACGCCCAGAAGATTACGGCAAGGGAACAATAGAAGGAATTGCAGCGGTGGAATCTGCTAACAACTCCATGTGCGCCGGGGCAATGATCCCGCTGCTTACTATTGGCATTCCAGGAGACGCTGTAACAGCAATGGTACTGGGAATGTTCAAGATCCAAGGCATTGTGCCAGGACCAACATTATTTGCTAAGTCTATGCACCTGATAGCACCGATGTATGCCGCACTTATGGTTGGTTCTATCTTAATCCCGATTTCACTCTGGCTCTTTGGGCCATATTATCTAAAAATGACTCAGATCAGAAGATCTGTACTGTATCCATTTATAGCACTTGTAGCGATGATCGGTGCTTTCTCTGCTACCTTTTCTGAGTTCCAGATGATTGTCGCTTTGGTTCTCGGTATCGTTACCTATCTTCTTAGAAAACAAGGCTTTCCGTCTGTCCCTCTGCTTATGGGATTGATTTTAGGTCCGATGGCGGAAGATTATTTAAGAAGAGCCTTGATGATAAGTGATGGCAATTTTATGATTTTCTTTATGAGGCCGTTTAGTTTGTCGTTTCTCATTCTTGCAGTAATTTTCGCGTATTTCCTGGGTTTTAAACAAAGGAAAGTTCTCGAAGCAATGTAAGTGAAATCTTTATGCGGTAAAGGAGACAAGATGAACAAGAAAATACGTTGTATACATTATCTGAATCAGTTTTTCGGCCAGGTAGGCGCTGAAGAGGAAGCTAATTTCCCCCTTGTCTTTAAGGAAGGACCGGTGGGTCCTGGAACTGTACTTGAACGCGCTTTGGGCAGTGAAGGCGATATTATAGGAACCATTATTTCTGGTGACAACTATTTCGTTGAGAACAAAGACGCAGCACTCAGAGAAATTGAAATCATACTTGAGAAATTTAAGCCGAATCTTGTGATCGCTGGTCCGGCTTTTGGAGCAGGTAGATATGGATTGGCGTGCGCAGAGGTTTGTCGACTCGTCCAAAAAAAAGGCATCAGTGCTGTTACCTCAATGTCGACGGACAATCCTGGTGTAATCGAGCATGGCCGGGAACTTTTTATTTTTCCGATAGATGGCGTTACTTCCATGAAGCCAACACTTGAAAAGGTACTTGAATTCGGAAAACGCCTTGTCTTGGGGGGGACTATCGGCAGAGCCAAGGAAGAAGGATATATGCCGAGAGGGATTCGAGTAGCGGGAACAGCTAAAGAGGTGGGCTATAAAAGAGCTGTTGACATGTTGGTTAAAAAACTGCGGGGAGAGTCGTTTAAGACAGAGATACCAGTAATACTCCCTAACAAAGTAAACCCGGCCAAGGCAATAAAAGACCTCAGTAAGGCAAAGATAGCCCTTATTACAACATGCGGGTTAATTCCGAAAGGAAATCCAGACAACCAAGTTTCCCGAGACCCTGATCGATATCACAGCTATTCTGTGGAAGGGATGACGCAACTAGAAACAGGGAAGTGGGAGGCCTTTCATTCAGGGTACTTTTGTGACATCGCGACAAATGAACCCAATTACATTGTTCCATTGAGACAGATCAAGGTGCTTGAGTCGCAGAACATGGTCGGAAGTGTTCACCCGACTATTTATTCACTAGCCGGAGTCAATGGTGCAGTAGCCAATGCAATTGAAATAGGCCGTGGCCTGGCTGCAGAGCTTAAAGAAGCAAAAGTTGATGGGGTGTTACTCACAGCGGCCTGAGGTACCTGTAATCGTTGCGGCGCAACGATAGTCAAAGAAATTGAACGACAAGGAATTCCTGTCGCGATGGTCTCCGCTATTTATGGTTTGGCATTAAGTGTAGGCGCAAATCGAGTAATAAAAGGAGCTAAAATAGAGCATGTGCTTGGAGATCCTAAAATGGGCTCTGAAAAAGATCGAGCCTATAGTCTGAATTTGGTTCGTATAGCCCTCAAAACGCTTGAACAGGAAGTGCCGGAACCAACACTTTTCGACCCTTATGAATTAATCAAAATGGAAAAGAAGGAGGTTAGTGATGCGGCTTGATATTGGGACATTTCCTGTCACTGAAGTTGTGTTCGGTCCTAAAACAAAATGGAACAATGGGATCTTAGAGATTAATGAAGATGAGTTGCTGGCACCAGTACTGAGTGATCCACGGATTACGAAAGCAAAAATAGAGATAGCTCGCCCAGGTGAATCAGTACGGATTTGGCCGGTTAGAGATGTGATTGAACCACGGATAAAAGTTGAAGGACCCGGAACCGTTTATCCTGGGACATGTGACAGGCCAGTGACTACGGTAGGGGAGGGTGTTACACATCGCTTATCCGGAGTTTGCGTAGTAGAAGTTGCTGATATTCCGCAACATGAAAAAGGTGGGGATTTTATAGAACTGTATCTCGATATGGTTGGTCCATGGGCTGATATAACCCCTTATTCTTCTTTGATAAATATTTGTGTAGTGCTGGAAGCTGATCCGGATCTTCATATAGATAGTAAAAACAGAGCCGTTCATCAGGCCTGTTTAAATGTTTCAGACTCCTTGGCAGCGACAGTAAAAGAGCAAACTCCACCAAAGACTGAAACGTTCGATTTAAGTACTGATGACGACTCTCTGCCAGGAGTTGTATTTATCCCCTGTATTCACTCACCAGAACATATGTCTGGTTCGCTGAATACTTTCTGTATATCGATATATGGTATTTCGAGGTTAATGTCTCCTTGGATATTGCATCCCAATGAAATCTTGGATGGTGCAATTTCATGTCCTTATCGAACTGCTTTTGCGACCTCTTGGGCCATGGTTAACAATCCAATTTTATTGGAATTATATCGTCGCCATGGTACCGATTTGAATCTCAAAACATGTATTGCTTTAAAGACTGAATGGACTACCCAACAAGAAAAAGATTTGATGGGTCAGCAAACAGCTAAAATGGCTAAAATGTGTGGAGCTGATGGTGTGATTGTCACATGGGATGCCGGAGGCAATGAATTCATGGAAGTTGTTAGGGTCGTTCAGCATTGCGAAAAAAACAATATCAAAACTGTCTTTTTGACTAGTGAGGATCTTTCATCAGAAGGGGTATCGACGATGTTAGAACCTGTTGAGGAGGCTGATGCGATGATTAGTACAGGCTTTTTCCTAGGTGATGCTTTAGGACTTGGAAAAATACCAGCAGTAGATCGAGTAATTGGTTCGCCCGAATTTATAGTTGGAGCGCTGAGGGAAGGTGTGATTCCAACACAAGGAGAATTGCCGCCACCGCGGCGGCATGATGATCATTATGGTTTTACAAATCTCACCTGTGAAGAATCCTGAGTACCATAATTTTCTCAAATGTAAATAATTTGCAAGTTAGAAAGAACCACCCCGTAGTCCTGCGACGGGGTGGTTCTTTGGAAAAGGAGAATTTCCTATGATTCCGGAAAGCAAGACAGCGCAAAAAAATACAGTCATTAAAGGTGTGACGTATTTTTTGGCTCATGTACCGAATATGGTTCGACACGGGTCGAAGCCTACTAGAGAAATTGAATCAACCCCCAACTTGTTGAAGGACTTCATTGAACATCAAATTCCTTTTGATAAGGCCGTATCTTATGCACCAAATCAAGTATATATAGGCAATTTAGATCCCGACGATCTTCGTTCTACACCAATGCCATGGTGGAAGTATGACGTTCCTTCGGCCAATCGGCAAGGTCCTTTTGGGGAAATAATGCCCGAAGAAGAATTCCTAGGAATGATGAAGATATGTGACGAATTTGAAATTCTTATACTTGAAAAGTATTTTCTTGAAAATACCATACTTCAATTGAAAATTCATCCTCTCCTTGAAGATAAAGACATAGAGAAATTAGATGGGAAAGGCGTGCCGCTTTCTCAAATAGAAAAGTTCATCGAGCAAGAAGGCGCGATGCCTCTTTATATTAAGGGAGATAAACTAATAGGGTGCTGTCGGAGAGCTCATGAAGAAGATTTTAACCTGATACCAGACATTCTGATAGAAAATTTGACCAACAAAGCTAGTGGTGCTATGGCATTAAGACATTTAAATGCCAAATTTGGTTGTCAGGATAGCCTTGAATATTTGATTGGTTGCGGTGAAGAGGCGGTTGGTGATCGTTACAACCGTGGCGGCGGGAATATGGCAAAAGCTATCGGTGAACTAGCTAATTGCCAGAATGCGACTGGTTCCGACACGAAAGCCTTCTGTTGTGCTCCGGTACACGCGATTATTTTAGGGTCAGGGCTTATTTCATCTGGAATTTTTAATAATGTGGCTGTTGTTGCCGGCGGATCATTTGCAAAGTTAGGTATGAAGTTTCGGGGACATCTAAAAAATGGTATGCCCATACTAGAAGATGTTATAGCCGGCATTGCTATACTTTTGGGTGAAGATGACAAAAAAAGCCCAGTGGTTAGGCTTGACTCAATTGGAAAACATAGCATCGGTACAGGGTCATCGCAGCAAATGATCTTTGAAAAACTCGTGGTCGAGCCACTTGAAAATCTTAATTTACAGATGACCGATATTGATAAATTTGCAACTGAAATGCATAACCCTGAGCTCACTGTACCTCAGGGAAGCGGTGACGTCCCTCGGACAAACTATCGGATTATCGGTAGTATTGCCGCTATCAGGGGAGAAATAAATAAAACACAAATTGAAGAGTTCTCTGAAATGCGTGGCATGCTCGGCTTTTCACCAACCCAAGGGCACATTGCGTCAGCAGTGCCGGTTCTCGGGCATGCCGTACGTGATATCATGTCTGGAAAAATGAAAAGAGTTCAGTTTTTTGCAAAAGGAAGTTTGTTTTTAGGCAGAATGACCCAACTATCTGATGGAGTTTCGTTCATCCTTGAAGGTAACAACGGAGGGGATTAAAATGGCAATAGAACTTAATAGAGATAATTATGAAGAAGTTACAGGGGAAAAGGGACAAGTTGTATTAGTTGATTTCTGGGGACCCAAGTGTGCGCCCTGTCTTGCACTTATGCCGGCTGTTGCTGAGTTAGAAAAACAATATGAAGGTCGAGTTAAAATCACCAAACTCGATTCTACAGGTAATCGCATGCTTTGTGCAAAGCTTCGAGTCATGGGATTACCGACTTTTATTATATACAAGGACGGCGACGAAAAAGAACGGTTGAGTGGTGAAGGGCTTACCATAGAAAACATTAAAGAAGCCTTAGATAACGTTTTGTCAACTTGAACATTTGCACGGAGGAGGAATTTCAATGGAACTCAAAGGGAAAAAAATAATCATAGTTGGGGAGCGTGATGGCGTGCAAGGGCCAGCGATAGAGGCCTGTGTTAAAAGTGCAGGAGGTGAACCAGTACTCGTTCAGACACAGTGTTTTGTATGAACAGCCGCAGGCGCTTTTGACCTGGAAGGTCAAAAAAAAGCAAAAGAAATGACTGAAAAGTACGGTAAGGATAATGTTGTGGTAGTGCTTGGTTCTCCAGATGCAGATAGTACGGAGTTATATGCCGAAACGTTAATCAATGGCGATCCAGCCTGGATGGGGCCATTAGCTGGCGTTGCCCTTGGTCTGTCTGTGTATCACATTCTAGAGCCGGAAATGAAGGAAATCATTGATCCACAAATTTATGAGGGGCAGCTTGCACTCATGGCGTTGGCCTTGGATGTAGATTCTATCATAAAAGGACTGGACAAGGTTCGTCCTAAAAAGCAAGCTGATTAAAAATAGGCGCAACCTTATCAGATTTTCTTGTTTATCAAACATTGCATTTTTTGATTATGCGCGGAAATCAGCTATCCCTTTTTTGACTCATCCGACTTTTACGTACTTTTGCTGAAAATCGCCGGTTTATCACCGCGGTTACTGCCAAGCCGACGTTGGTTTAAAATGATTGTATGCACTGCCCTGCAGTCCTCCTTGTGAGGAGGGGATTGCAAGACGTACATCAAGCCTCTCGGACACCGTGGGATCTGTTCCAAAGGCGAGTTCCAAAAAATGAAAAGTACCCTTAATCTGGATGAGTCCCTTATTTTTTCATGGCAGGGGGTACTCTGTGATCCCCCTGCCGCGGTAACCTGTTCGAATCCTTTCTGGAGGATCAGCACCATTTGAAAACAAAATTACAATTCCACCAACAAAACTAAGCTTGGTGGAAAATTTCGCGCCATATGGCGTCGAGCAACCATGCAGTCAAGCACTAATTCAGTGGCGTTTGTCCAAGTAGATAGTCTGTCCCGAAGGTGATCACGCTGACTGTTATGGTTTGGAGTGCCGGACCCTAGTTCAATGCAATTACTGTTATTGACAAATTTATTGGCGGCACCGCATTTTTACCGGCCAGATTGCCGATGATCATGAGGTTGCTCGGAATCAGCCTAGTCACCAAAGAGAAAGTTTTCGATTTTACTTTCATTTCAGTCTGTCCAGAATATGAGGTGTTTCCTGCAGTACCGTATGGCGGGTGAGGTTCGTTGGTAATTAAATAACTTTTTAGAGGAAAAGAAAGTGATTAACGAGGACATATACGATGTCATTATTGTCGGAGGTGGGCCTGCAGGTATGGCCGCCGGAATTTATGCAAAGCGTGCTGCAGTAAAAACTTTATTGATTGAAAGTGATAATATTGGAGGTCAGATTAATACTTCCGATGTTATTGAAAACTATATAGGATTTGACATTATTTCAGGCGGTGACCTTTCGTCAAAAATTTCTGCTCATGCTTCTCGTTATGGTCTAGAAATTATAAAGAAAAAAGTAAATAATATCGATCCTGGTGTTGACTTTCATGAGATTAAACTTGATGATGATCTAAATCTCAAAACGCATTCGGTAATTGTGGCCACAGGAGGTAATCCGAGAAGGCTCAACATCCCGGGTGAAAGTGAAAACTTTGGTAAAGGTGTATCCTATTGTGCAGTATGTGACGGATTCTTCTTTCAAGATAGAACAGTCACTGTTATTGGCGGGGGTGATAGTGCTGTCGAAGAATCACTTTATTTGTCTAAAATTGCAAAGAAAGTATACCTTGTTCATCGAAGAAATGAACTTCGGGCTGGAAGATTACTGCAGAAAAGGGCTTTTGCAGAAAACAATATCGAAATAATGTGGAATACGGTTCCAAAAAAGATTAACTCGGATAAAACTGGTGTAGTTTCTGTTCAGCTTGAAGATACGGTAACATCGGAAAGACATGATCTTGCAACTGATGGTGTTTTCATTTTTATTGGTTTTAAACCTAACAACAGATTGCTACCGGTTGACGTTAAGATGAACCCCGATGGCTATGTCATTACTAACGAAAAATGTGAAACCTCAGTACCCGGAATTTATGTGGTTGGAGATCTAAGAGAAAAATATGCAAAGCAAATAATTACTGCCGCTTCTGACGGTTGTATCGCTGCCCTTGCAGCTGCTCACTATACAGAAGAAAAAAAAGCTGAAGTGTTAGCAGTTGAGGAAAAAAATTTTTAGGCTATTTCTTCGGTAATACCGGCGGATCGTCACCAGAGGGCGTACACAAAAAGCTGATAGGCGGTGCTGAAGTTTTTACGAATCGATATGACCTTCATCTACTGGTTGTGCTTCATTCCTGCATCGCCCCCACCCTCGGGTTGATAGGGTTAGTGACCCCTAGGTTGAGCAAAAAAAACAGTGAGCTGAAAACAGCTTCCCGAGCTCATTGAGCTGGCCTAAGAAAAGCTGTATAAATCATGCCGGTGGCAAAGGTCGCACTGTCTGGTGTTTAAGATCCAGATCCCTTAAACATTGTATCATCTCCTCTCCGATGAAGCTATGGAGTATCAGGTCTTCTACTTCCGATATGATCTGACACTTCACTTGAAAAGATGAGGGTTACCAGTTTTGATTACGGTGCGAACCAAAAATCAAAACAAAGGAGGTAACCCTCATGCTTCATTGTAACGAACGTATCGAACACAAGATCGGTTTGCTTAACCTCGCTGAAGAGCTTTCCAATGTCTCATGATCAGGTTATCAACCCCCTATTCGAGCTCGATATGATTGCTAATGACGGACTTGAACTGACACGCTGCAGTGCAGATTCCAAGATCGATTTGTACTATAAAAAACGTGTAACTAATAGGAATAACGGCATATACTGGCACAAACAAGCCACCCTAAGTGGTACAAAGATGCCAGTAACGAAAAGAACAAAGCAAATAAGATCAAATATTTCGATTAGTTACGATGCGTATCATTCTATTCCCTGCATCGCCACCAAATTGACGTCCGGAGAGATCCGGTAAGATATATAACCCCGAGTCCTGGTAGGGATTTCGGGGTTTTCTGTTTCCTGAGTGGGGCCAGCTGAATAGTGCGTACTGGTTTGTAAGAATGATGCATATTCGGCGTCGAAAGTGCATGAAAATGATATAGTCTCTTGCAATAACCTTGCACCTTCCGACCGCACAACGCGTATAGACATAACCTGAAACAGCTTGAGCTTCCCGAATTCTCTTTGCCCTTCTAAGGAGAGCTCTCCCTGGCAACAAGTGGTTGAAAATGGCAGTTTTTATCAGAGGTGCTCCATTTTTCTCCCGGGGAGGGTTATGATATCGAACCATTGCTCCCTTCCTGCGCTTTTTGAAAGAGAAAATCAGAATTCCCAGCTGACACCGGCTCTGACGAG
>JAUVVS010000194.1 GCA_030604545.1 Deltaproteobacteria bacterium
AAGTTTTAGGTTTAAAGTGTTAAGGTTTAAGATATTTTTTAGTATTTAAATTAGGCACTTAAAACCTAACACCTAAAACTTAAAACCAAGTAAAAAGACGATTTTCTACTTTTTACGAGACCATCATTTATTGCTTGTTCCAGTTTCAAGTTTCAAGTTTCAAAATGCATTACCTTTTCCAAAGTCCTGTTTTTTCGTCAAACCCAAGCATGATATTCATATTCTGAACAGCCTGACCTGCAGCGCCCTTCACAAGGTTATCTATTGCAGATATAAGAATAATCCGATCGTTCCGTGTATCTATCTTAAAACCTATATCACAATAATTGGTCCCCCGGACATGCAAGGTGTCAGGAAGTCCGCTATTTGAACAAATGCGTATGAAATGACATCCATCATAGAATGAGGTAATTAAATCTTTTATTTCATCATGGTCAACCCTTTTAATAATCCGCGAATAAATCGTTGTCAGCATTCCACGGGTCATTGGAACAAGATGTGGTACGAATGTAATGTTGATAGACTTTCCTGATTCAAGGCTCATCACCTCTTCCATCTCGGGAGTGTGGCGGTGTTCGGCAACTTTATATGCCTTAAAAGATTCATTAACCTCACAAAAATGCGTTGTAAGTGAAAGTGACCGGCCTGCACCGCTGACACCCGATTTTGAATCCACAATTATAGTGTTTGTATCTATCAAATCATTCTTTAATAGAGGTATGACAGGTAAAAGCACGCTTGTGGGATAGCATCCAGGATTACCTATCAAGACGGCTTCTTTTATTTTGTCGCGATATACTTCACAAAGGCCGTAAACTGCTTTTCCAAGTAAATCTTTAGCTGTATGGAGCTGGTAAACAGCCTCATATCTTGATGCATCCTTGAACCTGAAATCAGCAGAAAGGTCTACCACCTTCTTTCCCCGTCGTATAAGTTCGGGAACAATCTCCATGGGAAGCTTATGAGGAAGCGCCGTGAATATCACATCGGCCCTGTCACAAACTGTATTTACAGAAAATTCTTCACAAACCATGTCAACAACGCCTGCCATGGACGGGTATATCGTCTCAAACTTCACGCCGGCATACTGGCGGGAAGTCAGAATTGTAAGCTCTGCTTCAGGATGACCGGAAAGTATCCGAACAAGTTCCGCCCCGGCATATCCTGTTGCTCCTACTACACCGACTCTGGTCATAAAACCTCCTCTTGTTTGTAAAAAATCCTGGCCCAGAGGACCTATCTTTGATTTCTCCCCCGAGGGTATAAGCGTTAACTTAACAATTAATTATTGATAATTGATTATTGATTATTTTTTCCTGGGATATAGTATGTTTTACGCTATCCGCGCCAGGGCGGGCTTGTTATCCTATTAAAATGATTCATGCTCAGTTCTGGCTATTATCTCTTCCTGATGATCAATGTCCAGATCTACAAAATAGTCACTGTACCCTGCGACACGAACAAGCAGATCACGATACTCTTCAGGAGCCTCCTGGGCTTTTCGGAGAGTAGAAGTATCGACAACATTAAATTGAATATGATGGCCGTTAAGTTTAAAATAAGCACGCATGAGATGCGCTAATTTTTCTATACCTTCTTTCCCCTCAAGAACGCTGGGTAAAAACCTCTGATTCAGAAGCGTACCACCCGATTTTACATGATCCATCTTCCCAAGAGATTTTATTACGGCTGTAGGGCCATTACGGTCAGCACCGTGAGATGGAGAAGTACCATCAGATATAGGCATGCCTGCAAACCTGCCGTTAGCAGAAGCTCCCAGAACCTGTCCAAAATAGATATGACAGGTGGTAGAAAGCATATTCAAGTGATATTGGCTTCCCTTAGTATTCGGTTTGCCGTCAATAGCTTCAAATAAGGAGGCATATACTCTCTGCATGATAGAATCCGCATAATCATCATCATTACCATAAAACGGAGTCTTATTAAAAAGACGAAGGCGGAGTGCTTCTTTGTCCTTAAAGTTTTTGTCCAGAGCATCCAGTAAATACTCCATGGTAATATTCTTATCTTCAAATACATGTTTCTTTATAGCTGAAAGACTATCTGTAATCGTACCAATTCCACAGCACTGTATGTAATTCGTATTATATCGCGGACCAGCATTATAATAATCTTTGCCATTTTTAATACAATCGCTAATAACAACGGAAAGGAAAGGAGCAGGCATATATGTCGCAAACATCCTCTCAATATAATTGTTTACCTTTATTTTAAGGTCAACAAAATAATGGAGCTGTATGGTAAAGGCTTCATATAGGTCATCAAAACTCTTAAACTCCCTTGGATCCCCGGTCTCAAGCCCAATCTTCTTGTTCGTCATTGAATCAACGCCGTTTGTAAGCACAAGTTCAAAGATTTTAGGAACGTTGAAGTAACCGGTCAGAATGTAGGCTTCCTTCCCAAAACTTCCGGTTTCGATACACCCGCTACAACCGCCCTCGCGGGCATCTTCCAGGGTCTTTCCAACCCGAACCTGTTCCATAATAACCTCATCGGCATTAAAAACCGAAGGGTATCCATATCCCTTACGGATCACACGGCAAGCGGCTTTTAAGAAACGATCCGGCGTCTTGTGACTGATTTGAACGTTACTTCCCGGTTGAAGAAGATGCATTTCATCAACAACTTCCAATATGATGTAAGAGATTTCATTAACGCCATCTGAACCATTACGTTTCATACCACCGAGGTTAATATTGGTAAAATCGTTATATGTACCGCTTTCCCGAGCAGTAACGCCCACTTTTGGAGGAGCGGGTTGGTTATTAACCTTTACCCAAAAACATTCAATAAGCTCTTTGGCCTTCTCTCGATCCATTGTTCCATCGGCCAGACCCTTTTCATAGAAAGGATAAAGATGCTGATCCATATGACCCGGGTTCATGGCATCCCATCCATTCAGCTCAGTGATGGTGCCCAGGTGAACAAACCAGTACATTTGGATCGCTTCCCAGAGGTCGCGGGGTGCACGGGCAGTAACCCAGTGGCAATTTGATGCAATGCTTTCAAGTTCAGATTTTCTCTGCTCACCAGTTTCTTTCTCAGCCATTTTCTCTGCCAAATTTGCGTGACGCTCGGCAAAGATGATGGCAGCGTCACAGGAGATATCCATACCCTTTAATTCTTCAGCCTTATCCGAAGCCTCCGGATCATAAAGATAATCAAGCTTTGCCAGACTTTCAGCTATTTCTGCCTTGAAATCCAGCATACCCTTTTTGTAAAGAATATTGTCAAGCGTTGTATGACCCGGTGCACGCTGCTCCATAAATTCGGTAAACATACCAGCCTTATATGCGGCCATCCATTCCTCAGGAGCAATACTGAATACTCTATCCCGCATGGTCCTATCACGCCAGTAAGGAATAACTTTATCTTTATAGATTTCAATGACCTCATCCGAAACTGTATACTTTGTCATATCTCTTGTTTTTAAGATTTGAAGATCTTTAATCGTATGACAGGTTAATTCCGGAAATGTTGGAACGGCTTTGGGAAAAGGGCCGCGCTCTCCAACGATAAGTTCATCTTCACCAATAAAAATCGTCTTTTTTTCGCAAAGATTTTTAAAATTCAAAGCCCTGAGAACTGGAAAAGAATATTTACCATAATTTTCCTTATAAAACTCAGTTACAAGCAAGGCACGTTCTGCAGAAATACTCGGCTCGATCTCAAAGCTTGCCTTTCGTAGCCTTGCGACTCTTTTGTTCATTGTTGTTAACCTCCTATTTTAACTTTCAATCCATGTTTTCTCAGTCGTTTCTTAATTGACTCCAGCTCATGCTCGGAAGAGGGCGAAACATTTTTCAAAAGATATTTTACACCAATTTTTTTATACTTTGCTATAGCCGAATCATGATATTTTAATAAATTTACATTGGAGACACCAGGAAGAGAGGATATAAAAGACCCTGTACGATCAATGTTTTCATTATCATTGTTAAATCCGGGGATAATAGGAATACGTACTTTTATATTTGCGCCATGTCCGGCGAGTAGCTCAAGGTTGCTGAGAATTTGTTCATTTGAAACGCCTGTATACTTTTTATGTTTTTCTGAGTCCATATGTTTCACATCATAGATGAAAAGTTCCGTTCGTTCTGCAACGCTCATGAGTATCTTTGCATCTGCATAACCTGCGGTATCAACTGTCCTGTGGATTTCAAGCTTTCCACAGGCATCGAGAAGCTCCAGAAGAAAACCGGGTTGCATCAAAGGCTCACCTCCGGAAAAAGTGACACCGCCATTTGACTCATCATAAAAGATAATATCCCTTTCAATTTTCCGGACAACATCATCAACAGTACTAGTCTTTCCTATAAACTCAATAGCTTCCGAAGGACAAGCTTGTGCACAAGTTCTGCACTTGATACATTTGGATTGATCCGTAATCACCCCTCTTGGCGAAAGAGAATTCGCTTCCTGAGGACAGACCTTGATACATTCTCCGCATCCGATACACCGTTCTTTTATATAAAGTCGCTGGGCCGACATTGTCAGACCCTCGGGATTGTGACACCACCAGCATGAAAGCGGACAACCTTTAAAAAAAACAGTCGTCCTGATACCCGGCCCGTCATGGATGGCATATTTTTTTATATCAAAAATTACACCTGTTTCCATCTGGCCGTAAAGACTCCTTGTTTACTGATAGTTTTTACCTGAAAATGTCTTTAAGTGCAAGAATATTGTGGGGGAAATCAAGGGATTGTAGATCGCAGATTGATGATTTTAGATTTATTGAAAGATTCCTTAAATCAGAAATCAGAAATCTGAAATCTTCAATTGTAAGCAAGGTTTTACCAAATGTATTTTTTTAATCCTGCTAAACCTTTTGGTGCATAAAGCACGATGCTTATTAAAA
>JAUVVS010000104.1 GCA_030604545.1 Deltaproteobacteria bacterium
AAGTTTTAGGTTTAAAGTGTTAAGGTTTAAGATATTTTTTAGTATTTAAATTAGGCACTTAAAACCTAACACCTAAAACTTAAAACCAAGTAAAAAGACGATTTTCTACTTTTTACGAGACCATCATGTTTAGAGTGTGACTTTTCAGACTTTACGTTTTTTGGTTGCTTCTTCATATCCATTACCACACATCAATTCTTGCAGGTCTGTTTTTATCAGATCAACTTCAAAGACCTCTTCAATGTGACGCTTTACGGATTTGTATACTTGATTCATGGAAATTTTTTGTGAGAGTTTTTGCTCCATGGATGTCATCCTTATATCTTCAAGGCCGCAAGGATTTGTCCATTCAAAAGGTTTAAGCGAGATATTGACATTGTATGCAAAACCATGAAAACTAATTCCCCTCCGAATAGCGATCCCGATACTACCCAGTTTGTTGTCTCCGACCCAGATTCCCCTGTTCAAAGAATTTCGTTTGGCCGTAATTCCCCATTCCACCGCTGTTCTTATCATGATTTCTTCAAGACTGGTAACATAATCAACAACTTTAATACGATTTTCTTTTAGGTTAATGATGGGGTAACAAACGATCTGACCTGGTCCGTGGAAGGTGATATCGCCGCCTCGTTCCACCTGGATTACCTGAATTCCAGATTTTTCAAGAAATTCTCTCGACACTGTCAGGTTTTTCCGGCCACCTCTACGGCCGAGTGTAAAAACAGGAAGATGCTCTAATAATAAGATAATATCAGGACTAATCGTTTTATTAATTTTGGCGGCAACGAGATTGCGCTGAAGATTCAACGCATCACCATATGCCGTGATAGGAAGTTTTGCGCAAAGCCAGGTTGTGGGTTTCGGATTCATAGGCTTTGGATTCATAGTTTTTGCCCAAATTTAACCTGTAAGACAAGGGTGCCGTGCTGCAGTTGTCTCATCCAGCCTTCTTACTTTACAGCGGGTAGGTGCTTTCCGTAAGAGATCAGGATTGTCCTGGGCCTCATTTGCCACGGCCTTGCAAGCTTCGATGAAAAGATCTAAATTTTCTTTGGATTCTGTCTCGGTTGGTTCGATCATGATTGCACCATTCACAACCAAGGGGAAATAGATGGTTGGCGGATGAAATCCATAATCCATAAGACGCTTAACAATGTCGAGGGTTGTAATTTTTTGGGCCTTTTGAAGTTTGTCGGAAAAGATACATTCGTGCATGCAGGGTCTATCGTAAGCAAGATGAAATATCCCTTGTAACTTTTTTTGTATATAATTAGCGTTTAATACTGCAAGTTGGCTGGCTTTTTTCAGGTTATCAGGTCCCATGCTCAGGATATAACTGTAAGCCTTTATCATGACGCCAACGTTTCCATAAAAGGTGTGCATCTTACCGATGGAGTCGGGAAAGTTTTCGGAAAGAAGATATCTGTTGTTGTTCTTGACAACGCGGGGGACAGGTAGAAATGTTTCAAGATCCTTTTTTACACATAACGGGCCGGAACCGGGTCCGCCTCCTCCGTGTGGGGTCGAAAAGGTTTTGTGAAGGTTCAGATGCAGCACGTCAACCCCGATTTCACCCATGTGCACGATACCCATGACGGCATTCATATTTGCGCCATCACAGTAAACAAGCCCGCCTTTTGAATGGACGATTTCTGCAATTTTTTTGACATTTTCTTCAAAAAGACCTAGCGTATTGGGATTGGTTATCATGATCCCGGCTGTATCTTCGTCCATGATTTCGGCGACGGCCTCGGCGGAAAGGACTCCTTTTTCATTTGATTTTACAGGCACTGAACGATAACCGCAGAGAGCTGCGCTGGCAGGATTTGTGCCGTGGGCAGTATCCGGTACAATGATTTTTGAACAATGCAAACATTTGCTTTTATGAAAAGCATGAATAATGAGCATTCCGGCAAGTTCTCCGTGAGCTCCGGCAGCGGGCTGGAGAGTAACAGCGTCCATGCCGGTGATATCCGACAGAAAACCTTCAAGCTGGAACATTAACTTGAGTACTCCTTGAGACAGGTGTGTGGGGAGGAGTGGATGGGCGCCGGAAAATCCTTCAAGACGAGCCTGCCTTTCATTGGTCTTAGGGTTGTATTTCATAGTGCATGAACCCAAAGGGTACATACCGGTGTCTACCCCGAAATTCCACTGTGATAATCTGGTGAAATGGCGCACTACGTCCACTTCACTCAGATCGGGAAAGTCAGGACCCGTCCCGGTAAGTTCGTCATCCAGATGATATGATTCAACATCGCGTTGAGGATAGGAAAACCCGCATCTCCCCTTTTTTCCCTTTTCCCAAAGCATCGGTTCGTTCAGTATTAGGCCTGTGGTGCCTAAAGATTCTTTCATGATTTAACACCTCTGATAAGTGCATCCATATCCTCTTTGGTTTTGGTTTCCGTTGCGCAAAAAAGATATTGGTTGGTCAGTTCAGGATAATAGGTCGCCAGGGGGAGGCCTGACACTATCTTCTTATCCAGCAAGTTTTCATATTTAGTTTCAAAACCTGCCGGGAATTCTACTACAAATTCGTTAAAGGTAGTGCTATCAAAGCTTATGGTAAATCCCGCCTTTTTAAATTCCTTTTTTAAATATTCGGACTTGTCATAGTTTAAACGTGCAAGTTCCCTAATTCCGGTCCCTCCGACGGATGCCATGTACATTACAGCCGCCAGGGCGCAAAGACTGCTGTTGGTGCAAATATTGGAGGTCGCTTTTTCACGGCGGATATGCTGTTCTCTGGTGGCAAGCGTTAGAACAAATCCCTTTTTTCCATCCATATCTTTTGTTTTGCCTACCAGGCGCCCCGACATGTTGCGTACATATTTCATTTTGCTCGCAAACATCCCAAGGGCAGGTCCGCCGAAAGACCGAGGGATGCCGAGGCTTTGACCCTCTCCACATGCAATGTCAGCACCCAGGCTACCCGGATTTTTAAGGAGACCATATGCAAGAGGTTCCGTAAAAGAAGTGATAAAAAGAGCATCTTTATCATGTGTTTTTTTTCCGATGGCCTGAAGGTTTTCGATGCATCCGAAAAAATTGGGTGACTGAACTGCAACAGCCGCAAGATCGTCTATTTCATCCAGAGCTGTAAGATCGGTTCTTCCATTTTTAAGATAAGAAAGTTCTAATATCCGGCAGTCTGTGGGTGCTAAATAGGTTTGAACCACTCTACGATAAAGAGGATGTATCAAACTTGATACGGCAATCTTTTTTCGCCGAGTTATGCGAATCGCCATGAGGAGGGCTTCGGCAAGAGCTGATGCGCCGTCATATAGCGATGCATTTGCGACTTCCATGCCCAAAAGACGGGCGGTAAGCGTTTGATATTCATAAATAGCCTGGAGTGTTCCCTGTGACATCTCCGGCTGGTAGGGGGTATAAGACGTTGCAAACTCGGAGCGACTAAGCAGATAGGATATAGATTCAGGGATGAAATGTTCATAGCTGCCGGCTCCCATGAACACCTTGTATTCCGGGGAAACAGCCGTGTTGCCGGCAAGCTTGCTCATGTGATCGTTTAATTCCCATTCGGAAAGCGGCTTCGGCAGATTAAGATCGCCGGCACGTCGGCAATCCTCAGGTATATTTGAGAAGAGGCCGTCAAGAGTATCTATTCCTATAACCTGAAGCATTGAGGAAATATCTTCATTTGTATGAGGTAAGTAGCGCATTTATTTCAAACCTTTTAGCATTTCAAGATAAGCATCACGGGTTATGAGAGCTTCAAGCTCAGCTGAATTACTCGGTTTGACCTCGATCATCCATCCATCGTTGTATGGGCTTTGGTTTACCAAATCGGGAGATTCTTCAAGTGCCGTGTTTACCGAAAGAATTTCTCCGCCAATAGGTATGTACAACTCGGAAACAGCTTTGACTGATTCAACGGTTCCGAATTCTTCACCCTTTTCAAAAGTATCGCCAGATTGCGGCAGTTCCACAAATACGATGTCGCCAAGCTGATCCTGTGCATAGTCGTTGATACCAATCCTTACCTTGTCTCCTTCGGATCTGATCCATTCATGGTCCTCGGCATAGCGAACATCATCAGGCAAATTTAATTCATCGATTTCCTTCATTGTTTTTTCTCCTTTTATTGTATCAATTTCCTATCCCGGAAAGGCCGGTTGGAGCGAAGCGAAAATCCCGATTTATCGGGGAAGAGTTAATCTTTATTTGTATAAACTGGTTTCAAAGGGCTAAAGTGTTACAAAAGATTAAATCCTTATTTATACAGTTTCTATTAGTAAATAAATACAATAGGTTATGAACATCGACAAAAACTGTCGATTTAGTGCTTATAAGCGCTTAATAAAACAGGGTGCGCGGCAAGCTGCGGATAACTATAGTATATAAGGTATCTTCAAATTGTAAGCCTTATAGACTACGAAGGTCTCCACGGATTGAACCATCTTAATGCGTGATACTTCCTCGGTATAGAATTCCAGAAGGCCAAAGTCTTCATTTATTAGAACAATAAGAATAAGATCAAATCGACCTGTTACAACGCTCACGGACACTACTCCTTTTAGCTTGCTGAATTCTTTACCCTTCTTAACAAGATTCATTGTCGCCAATTTAACTCCAACCATAACCACCCTGTGGCCGGGGATTGATTCAAAATCAACAAGACCGGATATCTCCAAAATACCTTCCTCGGTAAGTTTATTTACACGCGCTCTTACGGTATTTTCGGTAATGCCCAGATCTTCAGAGATTTTTTTAAATGATCTTCTTCCTTGTCTAAGGTGTTTAATTATTGCAAGGTTGGTTTCATCTATTTTCATAATATATTTTTCCGGTTTAAATCACCTCAATTTTAAGGAATTCCAATCATCTAAAATAAATTGATGTTTTTGTCAATATGAATTTTAATTTTTATGATATCATCAAAATATTTGACATTTTTATTTAAATAAGTAATTTTATAAAATCTAAGCGAAAAGAGATAACCGTTCAGGGTTCAGAGGTTCAGGGTTCGGGGTTAGTAAAGAATAACAAAAGAAAAGCAACCCTGAACCTGTGAACCCTGAACCTGTGAACGCCTATAAAAAGGGTAGAAATAATCAAATGTGATTCTGAGGTTGAAAGAGTATGAATAGTAGAATTACCATTATCGGGGCAGGGCCTGGAGGATATATTGCCGCCATACGTGCATCCCAGCTGGGTGCGGATGTGACCGTTATTGAACAGGACAATGTTGGAGGAACCTGCCTCAATCGGGGGTGTATTCCTTCTAAAATAATGAAAACAACAGCCGAAATAATGGAGAAGTTTCATAGGGCCCCGGAGTTCGGCATAAGGGTAAATGCAAAGGCTTATCTCGACATGCAGCAATTGATGGCCAGGAAACAAAAAATGATCGAGAATCAGACAAAAGGGATACTCAATCTTTTTGATCGTCATAAAATCCGTTATTTAAAAGGATATGGATATATAAAGGGAGCCGGGCTGGCAGAGGTAAGATTAAAGGACAATACAGTACTTGAAGCACCATGGGACAAACTGATCCTGGCCTTGGGTTCTGAACCGTTTGCCGTTCCGTCTTTTCCCTTTGACGGCAAAAGGATTATAAGCAGTAATGAAGCACTTAACATGGAGGAGATCCCTGAGTCCGTCATGATAGTGGGAGGTGGCGTTGTCGGGTGTGAGTTTGCGTTCATTCTTTCGTCTTTGGGATCCCAGGTGACTGTTGTAGAAGCCATGCCGCGAATTCTTCCGCTTCCATCGGTTGATGAAGACTGTTCTAAAATCCTGCAAAGGGAAATGAAAAAGCGCAAAATCAAATTAATGGTAAACCGCACCGTGGAAAAAGTTGAAAATAGTGGAAAAAAGGTTCGAGTATCCATTGGACCTTCTCCATTTTTAGAAAATCCCTCGGAGAAAGATAAGCAACTCCTTACAGTGGAAGTAAACAAAGTACTCGTGTGTATCGGCCGCAAACCAAATACTCCAGATGTATGTCTTGAAAAGATTGGTGTTAAAATGGACGATAAGGGATGGATCCTTACCAATGAAAGGATGGAAACCAGTGCTTCAGATGTTTACGCCGTTGGGGATATACTGGGACCTTCTAAGGTCATGCTTGCCCATGTGGCTTCAACTGAAGGGATAATTGCAGCGGAAAATGCCATGGGTAGAAAGCGTGTAATGAAATACGAGGTGGTGCCTGGGGCTATTTTTACAATGCCGGAAGTTGCCGACGTTGGATTAACCGAGGTTCAAGCAAAAGAGCAGGGCTACAACATCCGTTCAGACTGCGTTCTATTCCGCACACTTGGAAAGGCTCAGGTTATGGGTGAAATCGTGGGTCAGACAAAGATTGTCTCGGATGCCGAAAACAATAAGATATTGGGAGTTCATATCGTGGGCCCTCATGCCACTGACCTAATTGCTGAAGGAACCCTGGCCGTTCAGATAGGATGTACTGTAAAGGAACTGGCGGAAACCATTCATGCGCACCCCACGCTATCCGAGGTTATGTTGGAAGCATCATTTAAAGCCCTGGATAGATCACTGCATGGATAACGGACGACAGATGACAGAAAACAGACGACAGATTCTTTCTAAACACAATATGATGTTTATTTAAGCAGTTACTTCTATAAATTAAGTAGCCTCTAAATGATTATTCTTGACACAAATATTAATTCCCACATACTATCATCAATAGAAAGTTAAAAGCACTGTAACCGTTCACGGGTTCAGGGTTCACGGTTTAGAAATTGTAGGTTTACCCCACAAATCTGAGCTGTGCACAATATTGCGGAAGCATTCGATTCGGAAACAAACTCGGAGTTTGTCTGTTTTCTTCGGTATTTAAAACGGTCTTACATCGTAACTGTTCACGGTTCAGAGTTCAACTGTTAAGGTAGTTAAAGTCTATGAGTTTGAATCTAATACAGAATTCATTCGAGCCTTAAAATTAGCCAAGCGAGCTTGCACTGAGA
>JAUVVS010000051.1 GCA_030604545.1 Deltaproteobacteria bacterium
CGATGAGTCACATAACTTCAGGAACAACACTAAAGGGAAACGTGACGAAGAAGGAAATGTGGTTCGACTAAGCCGGTATGAGCGGTTAATGCAGGATATTATTAAGAAAGGCGGCAAAACCAAAGTCCTGATGCTTTCTGCAACTCCTGTAAATAACACATTAAGCGATTTGCGAAACCAGATCGCTTTTATTACTGAAGACTCAGATAATGCTTTTTCCGATCCCGAATCTATGGGTATTCAGAGTATATCCGAAACACTGAGAGTTGCTCAACAGATGTTTACCAATTGGACTAAACAAAGGATTAAAGAGAAAAAAACATCGAGAGATTTGTTAGCCGATCTTGATTCGGCATTTTTCAAACTTCTTGACGAACTAACGATTGCGCGTTCAAGAAAACATATCCTGCGGTATTATAAAGATGAGATTAGTAAAATAGGCGGCTTTCCAAAACGCCTGAAACCTGACTCCCGTTATTCTGAAATTGATTTAACCGGACGATTTTTATCTTATGATAAATTAAATGAAGAGATTGAACAATATGCACTATCATTATTCAATCCTTCTCGATATGTCAAAGATAAATTCATAAAATATTACGAACAAAAAGCACGTACGTCCGGGTTTATTCAATTTACCCAGAGAGATCGTGAAAGTTTTTTAATTGGAATGATGAAAATCAATTTCATGAAACGCCTGGAAAGTTCGATTGAGTCTTTTGAGATTACCATGGATCGAACGATCAAAAAAATTGAGGGACTCGAAGCAAAGATTAAGAATTTTCAGCAAATGCGAAAAGATCCCGACTTTGATATTTCAAATTTGGAAATTGATGCTTTAGACGATGAAGAATTGAAAGATGCACTGGAAGTTGGTAAAAAACTGACTTTTAACCTCGATCATTTGGAACTGGATAAATGGCTGATCGATTTGAAAAAAGATAAGGACCAACTTAGTGTATTGTATAATGCCTCAGTCTCAGTAATTCCTGAAAAAGATGCTAAATTAAAAGAATTAAAATACCTGATTGAGAATAAAGTTAAAAATCCCACTCTTAACAATTACGGGAAACCCAATAAAAAAGTATTGATATTTACTGCTTTTGCGGATACGGCTCAATATCTATATGATCAAATCAAAGACTGGGCATTAGAAAATTTGAAAGTTCACATCGCTTTGGTGACCGGAGGCACTGGAAATTCACGAAGTACTTTTATGCCTAAAGGATATAAAGGTCAATCGGAGTATGGCAGCATACTGACCAACTTTTCACCGATTGCTAAAAGAAGAAACCAGATTCAAAGTATGCCCCAGGAAGGTGAAATTGATATACTTATCGCCACAGATTGTATTTCGGAAGGTCAAAACTTACAAGACTGTGATTATCTGATTAACTATGATATACATTGGAATCCGGTGAGGATTATCCAGCGTTTTGGTCGGATAGATCGGATAGGTAGCCACAATCCGGAAGTGCAACTGGTGAACTTCTGGCCAACGAAAGATCTGGATCATTATATCAAATTGAAGCATCGTGTCGAAGCGCGAATGGCTTTAGTGGATATTACCGCAACGGCTGAGGATAATATTTTAAAACCGGATGAAATTAAAAATCTGGTTACAGATAATCTTAAGTATAGAGACAAGCAATTACTCAGGCTTAAAGATGAAATTCTCGATCTGGAAGATTTCAATGAAACCGTGAATCTAAGCGACTTTACCCTGGATGATTTTCGAATTGAACTGGCTAATTATATCGATGCCAACAAAGATCTGTTGGAAAACGCGCCTTTGGGATTATATGCAGTCGTACCACATGCCATCGGACAAACATCTCTGTTTGAACAGGGTGTTGCCGATATTATCCAGCCGGGAGTCATTTTTTGTCTGAAGCAAAAGGGCAGTACCGAAGGAAATGAAAAAGTTAATCCGCTTCAGCCCTATTTCCTGGTGTATATTCGGGATGACAGAGTCGTGCGCTTTACCTTCACGCATCCAAAACAAATACTTGAGATTTATCGCATGCTCTGTATTGGGAAAACAAAACCGTTGGAAGAGCTCTGCCGGAAATTTGACCGGGAAACTCATAACGGCAATGATATGAAAACCTATAATAATCTGCTCAAACTCGCGATTAAATCCATTGCTAAAACATTCTCAAGAAGGGTTGTCAATCAGTTGTTCACCAATAGAGGCGCAACAATCCCGACAAACGACAGCAATGTAACTGACGACACAGATTTTGAATTGATTACCTGGCTTGTCATAAAATAAAAACGGAACTATCATGATTTTGGATGAAATAAAAATAAAGCAAGACATCAAACACAGTATTCATGCTTTCGCCGATGGCGATATTGTCCAAAATACCAGAAAAATGTTGAACGTCCTCGGCTATGACAGTACTCGATCTATCGATCTTGGGATTGACTATTTTGTCAAATCCGATAAATTCAATTCCGAAAAAGCACGGACAGATAACTGGCTAAATGCCAATATGATTTTTCAGATTACTTCGGAAGAGCTGACCGGTCAAAATTCACTATTCCGTCCGGATTTTGAGAAGGACCTGTTTCAGTCGTTTTTATTCTATGCCATTGAGCTGAAACCCGATCATTATACCCGAAGCGACCTTGCCAGAATTACACGGGAAATCAACAAGCCATTGCCCATGCCGGTAATTGTTCTGTTTAAAAATGATAATTCCTTAACGCTTGCAGTGATTGAACGGCGTCGGCATAAGCGCGACACCAGCAAAGACGTTCTGGAAAAGGTCACCCTGATCCGGAATATTGATATTCATGAACCGCATCGTGCTCATACCGAAATACTGTTTGACCTAAGTTTACCTTATCTTATCAAAAAGTATAAAATATTTAATTTTGATGGACTCCATAAAGCCTGGCGGGAAACGCTGGATATCAAAGAACTGAATAAACAATTTTATCAAAAACTGTTCAATTGGTATCTCTGGGCACTTCAATACGCAAAGTTTCCACAAATGCGCCCTGAATCTGACATGATTAAAGATCATACTCATCAGAGCGAATCCCTGATTCGTTTGCTCACCCGCCTGCTATTTGTTTGGTTTATGAAGGAAAAAGGGCTAATTAGCTCTGATCTATTTTCTGTGCGTTCTCTAAAAATAATCCTTAAAAATTTCACTGGTGAAAATAGTGACAATACGATTTATTACAAGGCAATTTTACAAAACCTGTTTTTTGCAACACTCAATAAGCCAGTCTCAGACCGCAAAATTATTAAAAAAGGATTTAATCCTGCTGAATATGGCGATCCACTTGTGTACCGTTTTGATGAACTGTTTCAAGAACCAGGAAAAATGCTATCCTGGTTTGAAAATATTCCTTTTCTGAATGGCGGACTGTTCGAATGTCTTGACCAGAAGAAAGATAAAGACAATCCGACCGAAATCAGGCTGGATGGCTTTTCCACAAAAAGATCCAAACAGGTAATCATGCCTGATAAATTGTTTTTTGGAGAGTATAAGAATATTGATCTGAGCCGCGATTATGACGATAAGAAGAAAAATAAAGTTACGGTTTATGGTCTTATCACAATCCTGGATCAATATAAATTCACCATCGAAGAAAATACACCAGTAGAGGAGGAAATCGCTCTTGACCCGGAACTTTTAGGAAAAGTCTTTGAAAACCTACTTGCCAGCTACAACCCGGAAACAAAAACCACCGCTAGGAAACAAACCGGATCATTTTACACTCCTCGGGAAATTGTAAACTATATGGTAGATGAATCCCTGAAAACCTATTTGAAACAGCAACTGACCGGGCAAAATATCATGACTTCTGAAGATGCTGACACCGGATTGGATATTCTCTTTTCCTATACCGAGAGAGAACACGCCTTTACTGAGCGGGAAACCGAAGTGCTGATTCAGGCAATTGATGTCTGCAAGATTCTCGATCCGGCATGCGGGTCAGGTGCCTTTCCCATGGGTATCTTGCATAAAATGATTCATATATTAGATAAACTTGATCCTGAAAACAAACTCTGGTTTGAAAAGGTCATTAAAAACTTTCCAGCATATATGCAGACTGAAGTAAGGAAACGGCTCGAAAATGAAAACTGGAACTATGTGCGCAAACTCGGCATCATCCAGCAATGTATCTATGGAGTGGATATCCAGCCCATTGCCACCCAGATCGCTAAATTGCGTTTCTTTATATCTCTACTGGTTGACCAAACCGTAAAACCCGGAGAACCGAATCGCGGGCTGGAGCCGCTGCCAAATCTCGATTTCAAAATTGTCACAGCGAATACATTGATCCCCGCGCCAGAGCCCAACGTAGTCAACACCGGATTGTTTGCCGACATAAGAGATACATTTTTCATCAAATTCGATCAACTCACCGGCCATTATTTCAACACCAGCAAGCCTGAAGATAAAAAAGATCTGAGACGAAAAATCATAAAACTTATTAGTGATAAATGCGCCCAAAAAATACAAGAAATTAGCAATAAGTTTAAAGGCTATGATCAAGAAAAAGACATTAACTTTATTAAAAACAGATATAAAAATGTCATGGCTGAGAAAGAGTGGGAAATTAAACTGTGGCACAGCTATCTGAATATTTTCAAACATGAAGCCGTCGCTTTCTTTGAGCCCCGCTACTTTTTCCCCAATTTAGATAATGGCTTTAATATAGTCATCGGCAATCCGCCGTATGTTAAAGAATACACGTACCGAAAAGCTTTTGATGGTTTAAGAAATTCCAATTATTACAAAGGAAAGATGGATATATGGTATATGTTTGCTTGCATAGGAATAGATATATTAAAAAGTAATGGAATTTTAACATTTATTGCTCAAAATAATTGGGTTACAAGTTATGGTGCTTCGATAATGAGAAAAAAGGTGATAAACGAAACTCAAATTCTAAATTTAATTGACTTTGGGGATTATAAAATTTTTGAAATTTCAGGCATCCAAACTATGATTATGATATTTAAGAAAGAAAAAGATGTTGATAATTATGATTTGGACTATCGAAAATTAAGTTATTCAAAAGATGTTGGGTTTTCAGATATTTTAGATATTTTGTTAAAAAAGTATAACAAACACGTTGAATACATAAATCCAAAAATTATCAGAAAAGAATACATTGATAAACCAATTACATTTGGTAACGCTAAAGTTGTAAGTATTCTGAATAAAATTCTTGGAAAAGGAAATTTTAAACTTAATGGCAAAACAGAAATCGCTCAAGGTATTGTTTTTCCTCAAGATTTCCTTAATAGGAAAAATCAAAGAATGTTGGGTGATAAGTATAAAGTAGGACAAGGGATCTTTGTTTTAAATGATGATAAGAAAGACTCTATCCCCTTCACAAAGAAAGAAATTAAAATTATTAAACCGGAATATACAACGGAAGAACTTTTCAAATATTATGCTAAACCTCAAAATAAACATTGGGTAATTTATACCGATTCCAGTTTTAAAGATTTGGTTAAAATCAAACAATATCCGAATATAAAGAAACATCTGGATCAGTTTAAGAAAGTGATAACTTCAGATAATAGACCTTACGGTTTACATCGAGCAAGAGATGAAAGATTCTTTAAAGGAGAAAAAATCGTTTCAGTCAGAAAATGTACTGAGCCAACCTTTACCTATACAGATTTTGATAGTTATGTTTCTGCAACATTCTATGTCATTAAGTCAGAACGAATCAATCTAAAATATTTGACAGCATTGCTTAATTCAAAGTTGATCGCATTTTGGCTGAAATATAAGGGTAAAATGCAAGGTAACAATTATCAAATTGACAAAGAGCCTATTATAGACATTCCCATCTTGAAAGCTGATCAAAGCACCCAAAATGTAACCGCAAACCTTGTTACAAAAATAATCGATACTTTGAGATCGGATGGAGGCAACGCCAAGCAAGCCAAAGTTCGCGAATACGAAAAACAAATCGACCAGCTCATCTATAAACTCTACGGCCTCACGCCGGAGGAGATTAAAATTGTAGAAAGTTCATTTTAATATGTTAAGAATAAAACATTTCCTAAAACTAAAGTTTGCCAAATTAGATAAAGTTAAAAGATGTTTGGTTTTTTATTTTTATCTGGCTAAATCTAGAATTAAAGGTTATTTGCGAACCATTCACTTTAACTTATTCCAAAAACACTCTTTTTTTATTAGTTCAGTGATCTATTTCTCCCTTATCGTTGCAGCCGCATTATTCCTACATAAGAATTTTTCAGGAAATATTTTGTTAACTGACCCTTCCACGCTGTTCATAACGATAGGTGCAACATTGGCTGGAGTGCTTGCGATAGTGTTTTCATTCTCAACATTGTTGATGCAGAATGCGGCTCAACAAAGCTCTGCCGGCTTATACGAAATTTTTGGCCAGGATTGGTTTCAAAAGATTAGCTTTTGGACCATCGCCTTTTTCTCACTCCTTTTCTTTGTGTTGGCAATACTGTCCTCGGGAAATGCGAATATCCTAAGTGGACAAATTATAGACTTTGTAATTCTATCGTCATTAGTTATCGTCGCTCTTGTTTTGTGGTTTCTTTACTTGTTATATAAGAGGACTTTTGACAGAATCAAACCACAAAGTGGCTTGAAACGCATACAAAAAGATTCAATAAAAAAACTTGATAAGATTGCCAAAGTAGCAGCTGAAACAGCAGTACTATTCAAAAACCAACCAGGCCAGAAAGAATCTAGTAGTCATGAAATGGCAACTGCCGCCTCATTTCAAATATTAAAGCCCTGGTTCAACTATATAAATGTTAGACTCGATCATCTTTTTGATTACCATGATAAACTGCTTTCCCAACAAGAGAAACGTATAGCCAGACAGGCATTAACAGTAGCTTCCAATATCATCCACCATTATCTTAAAATCAGGGGTGGTTCTTCTGTTATTTTACGTTCTCCAGAATTGTTTTTTGTTGGCACAAGTGACTCTCAAGACTTCTTAACCCCCAACCTCGAACAATTTGTCTCAAAAGGAGAGGTTTATATTAAGAATAACGATGGCGTTGGAGTCACTCACGTAATTTCGATATTAATGGGGCTAGCAATATCTGCCCGGCACGTAAGATATGTATCGCACTTAACTTATGAGAATCCCATTTTTGAACAGTGCAGAGGTTATTTTGATCAGCTTGTGGTTTCAGCTATAAAGCATGACTGTATGGAGGCTCTCTTCCAAAGTGCGGGAGCTTATACTAAAATTGGCCTTGTCGCAATTGACGCAGGCATGCAGCACGAACCTCTATCAATTTTTACCCAGCTAGACAAAATTGCCTATCACGGCTTAACTAAGAAAATGGATGTTGTCTGGGGCGAAGTCATTAAGGCTTATACATCTCTCTTTAAAAAGTTAGTTGCTTCAGACAAAATGCCATTGGAAGTTCAGATGAAATCTCTTATAGAGCATTTGCAGGCAATTATTTTGTCGGCGTATACCTTATTTCGTACCGAATTTTTAAGATCGGATTTTATTAACCAGTGGAATCTTTCCAAACCGTATTATGAGATTGAAAGCGTTATTTTTGATATTGCCAGAGCTGTTGATAAAGAGACTGATGAGAAAAAACGAGATAGATGGAAGAAGAGATTCATAATCGTGGTAGAAGAGCTGAGGCGATCATTAAGACACCTATCAGAGCAAATGCAAAGCACAGACCACCAACTCATTGACACGTTTGGCAAGATCATAGCGCATATTGGCTGCTTTCTACTCGAGCTCTCAGAAGATAAGAAGTGGCAACAAGAAAAGAGCGAGTTAATCAGCCAAGCAGGCTGGTATTTGCATCAGCCAGAGTGGTTTGTTCATCATGCTGAAAAAATTAACTCAAATTTAGTGTTTGATGAGTTAGTTGAGTCCGTTACCAAAATTGGAATTTGTGCTCTAAAAACAAAGCAAATTCAACTGGCAAAAGAAGCGATTGAAGTATTATCAAAATTTGCCATTGATATAATGGCAAAAGAGAAAGGTCAGAGCTTTGGTTTTACAGAACCGAGAATAATGGAGCGCGCTTGTTATATTAGTATCTTGGCGGTCAAACTGGGACAAAACAAAATCATCGAATTCCTGAAACAGAAAATTGATGAATTTCAAAAAGCATATGAGCAACGCTGGTTTTCTAAACTCCCTAAAGGGGTTAAGTTAACCTCGCCGAAGCAAGATCAACTTAAGTTAGAAATAATGCAGCTGCGAGATAAGGTAATAAGAAAAGAATTTGATCGAGGGATGCGAATCCTTGATTCCTCTGAGGAGAGGATAATTGAAGAAATTGAGGTAATTGATTTTGACAGATTTACGTACCAAGTTTGGGGATTCTTTGAATCAGGTAGTCCACTTGAGGAAGAATTAAAAATCAACAAGAATAAATAGCGAGAAGATAAAGATCTCTAACCTTTCAGCTAAGGACAACAAAAGCTTGATAAATAGTGATTTTTGGTGGATAATATAAATTACTAAACCCACCACCTTTATTTCGTAGCCCGTCGCCTTTTGAAAAATTTTTGGCCCCAGCACAAACAGCTAAGCTTTATGCTGGATAAACTCTGCCGAGCTGACAGTCGAAAAGAATGGGATATGGTATGAAATTGTCGACCGCATCCTTTCCATCACCAAAGACGAGGATTACCTGCAAAACCCTACCAAGCAGGCGTAGTGGCGGCGCTGGAGCGGGAGATTGACCGGATGGTATATCAGTTGTACGGATTGACGGAGGAGGAAATACGGATTGTTGAAGGGAGCGCTAAATGACAAAGCATAGAGAAACTCAACAGCATTCAGAAATAGTTATTTACCAAACGGCAGATAATGAAACCCGAATACAAACCCGTTTGCAAGATGAAACGGTTTGGCTCACGCAAGAACAGATGGCATTGTTGTTTGGCAAATCAAAATCTACTATTAGTGAACATACAAAAAATATTTTTGAAGAAGGTGAACTAAGCCGAGAATCAACTGTTCGGAATTTCCGAACAGTTCGGTTAGAAGGAAACAGGGAAGTTCAGAGAGATTTAGAACATTACAATCTCGATGTAATAATTTCAGTTGGCTATCGCGTAAAATCACAGCAAGGCACCCAATTTAGAATTTGGGCAACAAAGCGGATTCACGAATACATTGTAAAGGGTTTTACGATGGATGATGA
>JAUVVS010000275.1 GCA_030604545.1 Deltaproteobacteria bacterium
ATTCTATCAGTTGCGGCATTTCATCTTTTCGATTGGTTATACTCGATGCAATCTTTATTTCCTTAAAGAGAAATTCTTTTCTATAATCATCGAAATTAAAAATGACTTTCTCCCAAGGGGCTCCCATCAGGACCACCATTCCTGCTTTTCTTACACTTAAAATCGCTTGATTTATGGTTTTGTTTAAACCAACTGCCTCGATGGAAACTGCTGCGCCTCGGCCATCGGTTAACTCACGGATTTTTTCAACTGGATCCTCTTTTAGTGCATTAATAACTGTGGCAGCTCCGGCCTTTTTGGCCAGTTCCAGTTTTTTCTCCGCCGTATCTACCATAAATGCCCGGGCATCATCAAAGGTCATGGCTGCAAGCATAGCATGATAACCTATTGCACCCCCTCCATAGACTACAACGGTATCTCCTTTTTGTATGTCCGCGATTCTAACGCCGTGATAAGCAGAAGCTAATGGACTTGTTATGACAGTGGCCTGGTCAAAGGGAATCTCTTCAGGAAGCGGATACATGTTTTCTTCTGGTAATTTATAGTATTCTGCATATGCTCCCTGGGTGCCTGAATCTGTTCCAATGATTTTGTGGTTCTCGCACAACTGCTCCAGATCCCTTTTACAGTAGTAGCATTCCCCGCAAGTCACTATTGCATTTCCTAATATTCTGTCTCCCGGCTTGAACTTTTTCACATTTTTTCCTACCTCTGCCACAATCCCCGCCGCTTCATGGCCCATGACATGCGGCAATTCAAGAGGTCTTTCACCTTTAATGGAATAGATATCCGCAATACAAATCGCCGTGGCCTTTATTTTCATTAAAACTTCGTTCTCGTTCACTTGAGGCTTTGGAATGTTTTTAATAACAAGTGGCTTTCCTAATTCTCTAAAAACCGCGGCTTTCATACATGCCCTCCAGTAACAAAATCTGGGAAAATTTCATGATCATCAAAAACTTATCCAATACAGATGACAGATATCGTTAAAAAATAACAACTTAACCACTCAACAACTTAACTACTTAACGAGGTCTGGATGAAACATTTTTAATAACTGCAGGATGTCAGAATCCGATTATAACCCTTGTATATAGGCCTTCTTTATTCAATTTTAGACCTTCATTCACTTCTTCTATAGGTATGATCTTAATCCGGCACGGCGAGAAATCGATGAGGCCTTTTTTTACCATATTTATCATCATAGGAAATTCCTGTCGCACATAGCCCCAGGAATTGATAATCGTAGCCTCTTTTTCACAAATTTCATGGAAAAAGCCTAATTCATCTTCGAAATCCATGATCACATGATAAAAGGGAACACCTAAGATACAAGTTCTTCCTCCGGCTCTTGTGCTGGCAATTGCTTGCAATATAGCTTCATGTTTACCAACCACCTCGAATCCAGCATCAACTCCCTTTCCTCCTGTGAGTTCCTTTATCCGTTTTACAGGATCTTCTTTTTTTGAGTTGATCAAGTAATCCACACCAAAAGCCGCTGCAGCTTTTAAGCTCTTCTCACTTCTAACAACACCAATAATTAAAGAGGCCCCGAATGACTTAAGAACCAGCGCAAGCAATTTTCCAATAGCTCCCACACCATAAATGCACGCTGTTTCAGATGCCTTAAAATCAACCCGTCTGGCGCCATGAAAAGCGCTCGCTAAATTACTTGTAATAAGAACGCCATCAGAATAGGAGACCTCACCAGGTAATTTATAGAGATTTCTCTCTGGTATAACGCCATACTCTGCGTAAACGCCCTGGACACCCGGCGATATACCAATCAACTTGCGATTCTCACAAAGATTATCCCTGGCGGAACTGCAATTTTTACACATACCACAACTCACAAGGGGATTCATCAATACACGGTCTCCCTTGATAAAATTGGCAACCTCACTTCCTATCTCCTCGACAATTCCAACGCCTTCATGCCCCATAATAAAAGGCAATTCACCGACCGGTCTTGCTCCACTCGCGATTCTGACATCCGTTACACAAATACCACACTGTTTGACTCTCATTAAGACATCCCTCGGACCAAATTCAGGAATGGGAACATCATTCTCGATAACCAAGGGAGATTTTAATTCTCTTAAAACGGCTGCTTTCATTGTGTCAACTCCTCTCGCAAATATTAATTGAGGCAAAATGGATTGCTTGAAAGCTCCATTTTGAATGGGATCATGTACGTTTAATTCGGTACCCCGATTTTTCAAGGTCCCAGCAATCAGAAGTATCTTGGGACAAGTTTTCCTTTCGGATGCGTTCTGTGGGAGTTTTTTCGAAGAAGTCAACAAAAGCCATGTAACGGGGTATCTGAAAATACGGCATGCGCGGCTCACACCATCTTATAATGTCAAGTGGTTCAAAGCTGACATCGGCAGTAAATTTTATAAAAACTTTCATCTCCTGTTCCCCAATATCCGCATCGACACCGATTACGGCACTTTCCTGGATGTCAGGATGCGAATTGAAGACACGCTCCACCTCCCAGGCTGAAATGTTCTCGCCGCGACGACGTATACTGTCTTTCTTGCGCCCCATGTAATAAAAGTCTCCCTCGTCGTCGTAGTACCCCAGATCGCCCGTGTAAAGCCAGCCTCCCCGCAAAGCTGCAACTGTTGTCTCAGAATTTTCCAGATACCCCTGCGTGATCAGCCCGGGTTCCTTCTCACGGACCACAATTTCTCCGACTTGTCCAACCTGTGCCGGTTTTCCCTCATCATCAATAATTTTAACTTCATAATAAGGATAGGGTTTGCCTATTGACCCGATTTTCCCGGATGTGTTGATTGTGGTGAAACAAGATGCTTCTGTTAAGCCATAAACTTCACGGATCTCTATGCCAAAACGCTGTTCAAACGCCCTCCAATTGTCTTTACTGCAGCCCCCTCCAAAGGCAAGGCGGACGCTGTGATCCCGATCATTTGGGCGAGGCGGTTGTTTCAGGATAATGTCAATAACACCTCCAAGGTAATGCATCTTCGTCACGCGGTACTTCCTAATTTGATCCCAGAAACGGGATGCGCTGAACCTTGGTATTATAGCCAATTTCACAGGTTCCATAAGCGCCAGGATACACATTTGGGCTCCACTATTGTGATATATCGGTTCCCACAGAAGGAAGATATCACCGGGGCGAGCGTCTGATGCTATCGCAGCACCGGTTACGCAAGTCCTGAGCATCCGTTCAGTCATAAGCGTACCTTTGGGCGGTCCCGTTGTACCGGAAGTAAAACTGATGCAACGTATCTCGTCCAGTGTCGG
>JAUVVS010000080.1 GCA_030604545.1 Deltaproteobacteria bacterium
AAACGCCCCCTTTTGCCCAATTTCTGCGTTAGGCTCAAATTTTAATCCTCAAAATACTCAATGTATTACTGTGGTTAAAATTTTCGCCTGCCTTGAACTTGAACAAAATTGAGCATTTTTCAAAGGTCCCCAAATATCTGATTTTTACTATTTTCCAAACAATAGAAATACCACATTTGTGAAATAATTAAAAGTGGTTTAAGTTCAATTACCTTTGAAGCGGCCTTGTTTTCAAACAGCTAAAATATTACAATATATTTTATTCTATAATGCATTCATCTTCGTGTCTCTTTCCCAGTTCTCTTCCACATGGATCTAATCCTTTTTTTTCTTTGATTGCAGCCAGCACCTTTTCCGGAGTGATGGGAAGATCCTTAATCCGAACCCCGACAGCATCGTAGATGGCATTGGCAATGGCCGGAGCTGTGGGCACGCACCCTGGTTCTCCGATTCCCTTTGCTCCATATGGGCCGTCTTTGTCAAATGTTTCAAGAATCGGAGCCTCTAATGGCACAATGTCTTTTGCCGTAAGAATTTTGTAATCTCTGAAATTGGGATTCATATTCTTGCCCTTTTCATGGATAACCTGCTCAGTAAGGGCATATCCGATCCCCATCATGACTCCGCCATAAACCTGTCCTTCCAGAAGTAGCGGGTTGATAGCCTTGCCCACATCGTGGGCAGCCACATATTTAAGAATCTTGACCTTTCCTGTCTCTTCATCCACCTTTACCCGCACACCATGCGTGCCGAAAGTATAGGTCATGGACATATTTCCCCGGAAATCCTTACCCATATTCTCATTGGCAGGATCATAGAAATACTCGGCCATCAACATCTGTCCGTCATGGCTAAAATGTGACTTTCTAAGGAGCTTGCCAATATCCAAGCATTTTTCCGGATCCTCTTTGGATATAATCATTCTGTTGTGCAAGTCCAGTTTATCGGGAGGGGTATCAAGTTGTATGTAAGCTAACTCAAGGATGCGTTCCCTTATTTTTTTAGCAGCCCCAAGTGCGGAATTGCCCGCAATGAAAGTGGTGCGGCTGGCATGAGCCCCAACATCCCACGGGCAGATATCCGTATCGCTATGGATCACGTTGATATCTTCCATATGTAAGCCGAGCTCCTCTGCCACAATTTGAGCGACGATGTTATCAGCGCCCTGGCCCATATCAGTGGCGCCTGTAAAAACATCTACCTTTGCAAAGTCGTTTACCTTGACAATGGTCCCGCAACCATCAGATTTATAGATTCTGGCACCTCCACCAACGTGAATAAGAGATGCTATTCCTATACCCTCCCCCGGCTTTTTCGGTCTTTTTCGTTTGAGCTTTTCTTCGACTGACTCAATGCATTCTTTCAGACCACAGGTCGTAATTCGCAATCCCTGAGATGAAATATCCCCGGGTTGATTGACATTGATAAGGCGAAACTCCACAGAATCAATGCCTGCAACCTCTGCCAACATGTCCATGGAACTTTCGATAGCAAAGGTGGCCTGAGGGTTTCCATACCCCCTCATGGCCTGGGAATAGGTATTATTGGTATAGACACACGTAGCTTTATACCGAACGTTTGGCACCCGATAGAGAGTAGTGATAGGCATCATCATGACCGAAGGCGTAGTGGCCCCCCATGATGTATAGGCCCCGTTATCAAGAATCATGGATATGTCCCTAAACAGGAGCTTACCATCTTTGTCGCATCCCTGGGAGATATTAATTATAGCGGGCTGCCTTGTGGATGTGGCGATAAATTCTTCTTCTCTGTCAAACACCACCTTCACAGGCTTTCTCGCATCAAAGGCCAAAAGGATTGCGATATATTCGTATGCGTAAGTATCCAATTTACTCCCAAATGCGCCGCCAATGCAAGGCTTAATGACCCGAACCCGCTTGCCCGCCAATCCCATGGCTTTTAAGGCTTCTAAAAAGTCCTTCTGGGCCAAAGATGGTATCTGTGTGTTGGAGTATATAGTGAGGTTATTAGCATTATCAAATTCTGCGATAGCACCGCTCGTTCCCATACAGCAGTGAGTCACCCATGTCGTGTTATAGCGATCTTCCACCACGTAGGTAGCTTTTTTCCTTGCAGCCTCTACATCCCCGTAATGTAATTTCCAGGGCATCCTGAGCACGTTAGTCTTATGTTCTTCATGTACAAGCGGAGCATCTTCCTTCATGGCCTCTTCAGGATCGAATACACCGGGAATAGCTTCATATGTAACTTCTATAAGATCAATAGCTTCATCAGCAATTTCAGAATCCGTGGCGGCAACAGCTGCAACTTCATCTCTGTATGAGCGTACAATCCCTGCCTTTAACGGCCTGTTGTCCTTATACACACCCAATTTAATTACAGGGATATCCTCACCGGTGAGGACCGAGCTCACGCCGTTCAACTTTTTTGCCTTAGAGGTATCGATATGGACAATCCTCGCATGAGGATACTTGCTGTAAAGAATCTTCCCGTAGAGTATGCCGGGCAGCTTTAGGTCTTGAATATACCGGATTCGACCTGTTGCCTTGTTTACAGCGTCGAGCTTCGGTATTCTTTTTCCCACTGCAGTTAGCTCGCTCATTAATATGTCTCCCCTGTTAATACAGACATCGTCAATTAGTTGAGTGGTTAAGTGGTTGAGTAGTTGAGTAGTAAAAGAAATATTATTAAATCAATATGTTAATATTTGCAAACCGTTGTATGTCCAATTATTTTGCAAAACTTCTATTATTCTTATCATTACAACTACTTAACTACTCAACTACTCGACGACTTAACGAGATCTGGATTTAGGGTTTTTCCTCTGTTTTCCAAGCAACGACTTCTATACCTTCATTGCCTGTGCTAGTTACAGCACGAACGGAATCAATAATCTGTATATAGCCCGTGCATCGACAGATGTTGCCCGCGAGGGCATGTTTGATTTCTTCTGTGGTCGGATTTTGATTCTCGTTCAGCAGAGCCTTTGCGGACATAATCATGCCAGGTGAGCAGAATCCGCATTGGATGCCGCCGTTTTCAACAAAAGATTTCTGCAGCGGATGAAGCGTACCATCGGATGATGCAAGCCCCTCAATGGTCTGTATCTCCTTTCCATCAATCTCGGCGGCAAGATATAGGCACGAATTAACGGCATCTTTATTCACAATCACGGTACATGCACCGCATTCGCCACTTCCACAGCCTTCTTTGGTCCCCATCAGATCGAGTTCTTCTCTAAGCAAATACAATAGAGTCCAGTGATCCTTTATCTTCATCTTGATTTCATTGCCATTGAGAAGAAATTTAACATCTCTTTCCATGAAAAAATGCCTCCTATGGATTTGGATGGTTAATTGAGACCTTTGAAAAATATTCAATTTTGTTCAAGTTCAAGGAAGACGAAAATTTTAACCACAGGAATACTTGAAGTATTTTGAGGATTAAAATTTGAGTCTGACACAGAAATTGGGCAAAAGGGGATGTTTTTCAAAGGTCTCTAATTCTTTCCAAACACATAAGCCCCATCCGCTTTACTAAGACACTTACCATTTCTCGCCGGTACCAGGCAACCCCTCGGATGCTGTCTCTTACCCGAGACTCTTTAGCCGCAATCCTTCCGGCTTCACTCGCCATATCTTCATCAATAGCTTTACCCGTTAAAAACTGTTCGGCTTCCATGGCTCTCATGGGAGTTGGAGCGGCCACACCCAAGCCAATTCGTGCTTTAACGCAATGCTTTAGATCTTCATCCAGGCTGAGCAGGACACCGACACCAAGCAAAGGAAGTTCCATGGCTGCCCTTCTTCCAAACTTGATATAGGCGCTACCCGTGTTGGGAAGAAGGGGAGGCACAGTGATTTCAGTTAGAATCTCACTTCGCTCTAAAATATTTTGACCCGGACCAAGAAAAAATCTTATTAGATCCTCCGACTGTTCTCCTTTTGGCCCATAAAACTCTACCTTGGCATCCAGTGCGATAAGGGGTATGGCCCCATCCGCAGAGGGAACAGCATTAACGAGGTTACCGCCGATAGTGGCCACATTCCGGATCTGCACTGATCCAATGTTTGTCACGGCATCATGAAGTATAGGATATTGAGTCCGGATGAGTGATGATTCTTCCAACATCCCATGTGTAACAAGGGCACCAATGTGAAGCTTTCCAGTTTCTTTATTCAGAGCGAGTTGGTTTAAAGACGTTATGTGTTTCAGTGAAATGAGATAATCAGGGCTCAACTTGCCCTCTTTAATCTTCACGATAACATCTGTGCCACCTGCAATATATTTAGCGCGTTTCCCATGAGATTCATGCATGGAAATGGCTTCATCCGTGGATTTTGGAATAAGATAAGTGAATTTTTTCATAAGTATTTCCCTTATCAATTTATCAATTTATCAAATTACATGAAATCCGAAGCAAAGTTCCTTAATTGTAAATTTTATGATTTTTATGGCAAAAAATATTAGCCGGTATTGTGTCTCTATTTCGAACGATTGCAGATCGTTTGAATTGAAGATTTAAGATTTTAGATTTAAGGAATTTTTCCATTTTTATTCAAAACAGCGGAGCGACACGCGGCGCAAGCGCCTGCTCTGCGCGAGCGTCTTCCATAAATCTAAAATCATCAATCTGCGATCTACAATCCCTTCGTTCTGGCTTGTCCAGGTTAGGGCCTGTTATCAAAAATCCTTTTAGATTTCCTCTCCGACCTTGGAAGTTCGCCATATTCACAAACATCCACATCGCAGCTGACCATGATCTGTTTTTTTATCTCATCAGATATCCTTTTTTCAATTTGAGGGCTTTCAGAAGCGTCGATTTCCTGCTGTCTTTCTACTCGGAGAGTCATATAATCCTTTCCATCCTCACGCCTATCAAATATTACCTGATATTCACTGGCAATTTCCGGAATGGAGGAAAGCACTTGATCGATCTGTCCAGGATAAATATTCACTGCCCGGAATATGATCATGTCATCTGAGCGCCCCAGGATACTGTCATGCAGGGGAAGGATATTGCCGCATGAACACTGATGGTCAATCAATCGGGTTAAATCCCGCGTCCGATAACGGATTAGGGGGGCAGCCTCTTTACAAAGCGTGGTTACTACCATTTCTCCGGTCTTTCCCTCAGGAACATGCTCCATTGTATCCGGATCCAAAATTTCTAAAATATAATAATCAGCCCAATAATGAATGCCCTCATGTTTTGAACATTCTAATCCTGTGCCAGGCCCATAAAGTTCGGTCATTCCTGGGATGTCGAACATATCCTCAAGTCCCAGCAGGTCTTTTATCCTTTTCCTCATGGAGTCACTGCTTCTCTCTGAGCCGAATATAATTTTTTTCAAGGCTATTTTGTCTCTCAGATTTCTCTTCTGGATTTCTTCAGCCATCAACAACGCCATGGATGCGGTACAGCACATCACAGTAGACTGCAAATCAACAAGGAATTGGCACTGCATATCGATATTGCCGGGACCAACCGGGATGGCCATTGCTCCATACTTTTCGCACCCTAGTTGGAAGCCCATCCCTGCAGTCCAAATGCCGTATCCAACCGCGATCTGCACCCTGTCTTCCGGTGTCAGCTCGGCCATTTCGTAGCATCGGGCAAAGAAACTAACCCAGTCATCAATATCCTTTTTGGTATATGCAAGGATTTTTTTCTTCCCGGTGGTACCAGATGAGGCATGTATCCTCACGACCTGGGATTCTGGAACAGACAGGAGAGGCAACGGATACTCCTCCCGCAGATCATCTGCTGTGGTGAAAGGAAGGGTTTTAATATCATCCAGGGATCTAATGTCATCCGGCTTAACAGCGGCCTCATCAAGTCTTTTTCTATAAAAGAGAGAACCATTATACACATGGGCGACCGTCCATTGGAGGCCCTTTAGCTGGTGCTCCCGCAGCTCCTCAAGTTTTTTAAAGGGTGGCATAAAATTCTTTTTCATTTTTCCATTCCTTATATCTTTAACCCTATTCTGTTTCTATTTTCTATCAACGTGCAGCGCGTAGTTTTTCAGTCTCTTTGAGATCAACTTTTAAGGTATCCGGGTCAAGGGCTACCCCGTAAGCTTTCCGAGCTTTATCTATGCTCACATATCCGTAAATTACATCCCTTGCAACATCTTCCGGGTCTCTCTCAAAGGGGTTTCCATATCCTCCACCTCCCGCACTATAAAAAGAAACTGTATCCCCCGCTTCACAAAAAGTCAGACCACTTGGGTCACCAGGTTCATCATTATGAAGAAATTGTGCCTTTGCCCCTTTACTCCCTCCAAATATCCCTTGTGGCGCATATCGGAAACGCCCCGCCTGAATTGCTATGGTCGTAGGTGGAAGGGGGGCATATTCGTCGTCCGGAACCCGTATTACCATCCGTCTGCCGAGACCGCCACGCATCTTGCCGGGCCCACCGGAATCACAAACAAGTTCACGAGCCTCCACGATAAGAGGTGTGTCACTTTCAAGAATTTCCACTGGTGTGTTTGCACCATTGGCCGGAAAGATGGCGCAATGATGGCCATCCATTCTGCTGCCGGCTCCCATTCCTCCTCCTCGGATTATCATGGTGTGCCACGTTTTCCCGCTATGCCTTCTCCCATAAAATATATTGGTCTGTGCGGGTGTTCCGCCGCTTTCGGAAATAATCCTGTCGGGCATCGCCCCTGAAAGGGCTTTAAAGACCATCTCGGTCATAAAATGTCCGACTTGCATACGGGCGGCAACGGCGGACGGAAAATTACAATTAACAACCGATCCTATTGGAGCCGTCATTCTTATCGGACGGATGGCGCCTTCATTAATAGGGATGACAGGATCAAAGGCGCTCTTGATTGCCATAAATACATAGGCATAGGTGAAGTTATATACTACGTTTACTCCCCAGTTCACCTGAGGAGATGTACCGGTAAAATCTACAAGGATATCGTTTTTTTGTACTTTTACCGACAGGCGAATGGTAATGTCTTCTCTTTCACCCGCCCCCTCAATAACCCCTTCATAAGGATACACGCCTTCCGGGATCTTGGCGATGGCCAACCTCATGCTCTTTTCAGTTAGGCTTATTATCTCATCGGCCATATCATCAAGTGTATCCAGCCCTTCATCTTCCATCATCTCAACGATTTTCTCTGAACATACGTGGTTCGCGGCAACCTGTGAACGGATATCGCCGATCACCTCTTTCGGTGTTCTGACGTTCCATCGTATCATATTAAGAACAGCTTCGTTGGGAACACCCGCATCGTGAAACTTCAGAAGCGGAACAAAAAGCCCCTCTTCGTAAACTTCACGATTGTCCGATGAGATCCTCCCTCCGATATCCGAGTGGTGGAAAACGCAGGCTGTAAAAGCAACCGGTCTGTCCTTATAAAATATGGGACTTAAAACACAAACATCATTCAAATGGCCTGCCAGAAGCCAGGGATCGTTCACAATAAAGACATCCCCTTTCCGGTACTGATCCAGAGGAATAGATCGTATAATCTTCTTAACGCCAAGGGCCATAGCTCCGGCCTGACCCGGTGTACAGAAGGTCCCCTGAACCAGCTCTTGTCCCCGGCTGTCTGTAAACATGCAAGTATAGTCATGCGCATCGCGAAGGAGGCTTGAAAATGCGGTGCGGGCGACGGAAGCATCGGCCTCATCAACAATGGAAATCAGCCTCTGCCAAAGGATTTCCAGCGTAATGGGATCAAACTTCGATTTTGGATTTTGTATTTTGGATGTTGGATGTTTTTCCATTCGACTATTATTTCCCATGAGTTATTTCTTATCAATCTACATACATCAAATTTGTTATGACACTCTAAAACACCTTTTAATCTTAATCATAATCTTAATCACAACCATACTTTGATTGAGATTCGCAAATTCGGT
>JAUVVS010000173.1 GCA_030604545.1 Deltaproteobacteria bacterium
GAATAAAAAAGCTCCATCATCTCTTTGTGTCTTGGTTCCAAAAGGATTTCATCGCCGAGGAAGGTCATGAAATCCGATCCATCAATCGTGTCACGCGCACATTCAATAGCATGAACTATACCCTTTTGCTCCTTCTGGATCACATATTTAATACGGGTGTTTTGACATGTGTTTCCGAAGTAGTTTATGATGTCCTCGGCTCTGTAACCTACCACAATTATTATTTCGCTGACTTTCGCTCGAACTGCATTTTCAAGACTGTAGGAAATGAGC
Source organism: Deltaproteobacteria bacterium (assembly GCA_030604545.1). Taxonomy (GTDB): domain Bacteria; phylum Desulfobacterota; class Desulfobacteria; order Desulfobacterales; family JAUVVS01; genus JAUVVS01. The sequence continues at coordinate 274 of JAUVVS010000173.1, forward strand.
GGATTCCCCTTAAAGGGAAGCATGCACTTATTAATATTGGACGTCACATTTTCAAGTCGCTTTCCCCTGCCTCCACCAAGAACTAATGCTTTCAGATGCATTTGCAACTCCCACTTAGCTGTTCCTAAAGTTGTCTTTTTGCCTACTCCCCGGTTGTTATAGAAGCCTTTTCCAGGCCTCGCTGTCACATAACTTATCTATGGGCATCTCGGGATAAATTTCCGATATGCCGCATTGGCTTTCAGTTTTTTTGAATTGCTCTTTGGAAAGGCTTGTTCTCAAATGGTTCCGCCATGAATCTCTTCTGTTAACCATGTATTCCTTTTCTCTACCCTGGCGCTTGGCCGTCAAATATTCCTTGTACCGGAAGATATCCCCGACAAAAGTTTTCACCCTCATATACCTAAACCTGTAATAGCTCTCCGCATGATCACAAATCAGATGCAAAAAAACCCCTGCAAAAAACCATAATAGTATCCCCTTGTATATAAAGGCAATGGCACCCAAAAAAACAACAAATTCATAATTATGGAAAATTTGCACCCTTGGACCGTAGTAGTCCCATTTCCGGTAGTCCGACAAAAACTGTCTCAGATTGAGCGAAACTTCTTTTTCTTGAAACCAATAGAATAGAAAATGGTCCAAGTCTATTGCCACGGAGGATAAGAAAAAGGTCGCCGCCCACGGTATTGACCATATAGATACGGGAATGGCCACCGAAACTCCCATGACAGCGTGATCTCTTATTTTCAAAGGATTCTTTCCTTATCGCTTTCCATATCTTGCACGCTACAGCCCTTTAATAATGTCCTTGTATCTCCATTTCATGTTTTCGCCCATGCACTCATGATAAAACTCCTTTAGAGACATGACATCCCCGCTGTGCGTGTTTATAATGCCATGCTTCTTTTCCCGTGGCAATGTATTAAAGACGCGGCATCCAGCGCACTGTATCGGAATTGGCCGATTTGGCTTGTTGATGAGTCCGCGAAGTGCTCTATAAGGTGTGTTGTCCCAGTCTTCCTTAAAGTCCTTTTCAAAAACATTTCCCAGTGAATACCTCCTGATATAGTCACGGTTATTTGAGATAAACACTGCACAACATTGTGAAATATATCCGCCCATGAAGATATAAGGCTCCAACCAGGCCATACAGTAGGTTGGTTCCGGAAGATCTTCCCGCACATTTGTCCCGGTGAAATTAATGAACAGATTATGCTCCCGGGCACGCCTCTGCGCTTCCTCAATGATTTCTGCGGGGATATCATCGATCTCAAGGTGCAGTATCTGTTTGAAGGCGAGTAACCGCAAGATACCAATTCGTGATCCCGCACCAAAATCCTTGCGGGTCCCTAGGCTTGCGATAAGATCTACGTAGTCAGGAATTTCATGTACATTCCCCTTCATGGCTATATAGGTAAACATGATTTCAGGCAGGGGAGATTTCCTCCGTTTTTTCTCGTCGACAAGCATGCTAATATTCCGCATCACGTTATTGAAATCACACCCGACCTTCAGCTTTTCGTAGGTCTTCTTGGTGGCCGCGTCCAAAGAAATGAGTATCCCATCTAGATCATTCTCGAGCACACCTTTTATAGTTTCTTCGGTCCAGTCACTCAAGTGATCGACCATATAGCACATAACCTGTCGGTTCTTAACATATTCAATAAATCTGAGCATGTCCGGATGTTCAAAGGAGCTGCCCTCCCCCACTAAACTCACCCAGCGGAGGTTAGGAAACTGTTCCAATATACGGATCACCTGTTCATAAGAAAGAAGCTGGCGCGGCTGTGAGTCAGCTGGCCACCATGTATGTTCACAATGGATGCACTTCTTCGTACATTCTGTGCTGATCTCCAATTCAAGTTGTCGTGGAAAGCGATATAGGAAAGGGTAACGACGGACTAACCAACCGGCCACGAACCAAAACAAACCAGCTCCACCAGGTCCCACAGGGGTAAATAGCTTGACGCCTAAAAAAGTCCATGCAGCCTTTACTCCACGCTTCCGCAAAAGATAGCAAAAGATCTGAAGATAGCTTAAGCCGATGACAAACAACATCTTGACCAGTCTACCGAGTCCGCCGCGTCGTGCCACATGAATGAGGGGAGCCGGAATGATAGATTTTATCGCTTTTTGCAGAAAAGACAGTTCCATTAATATCCTTTCTCAACTTCAGATCTATGAGGAATATAAATCGATATCATTATCTTCCCAAAGACCCTAAGATTTACTGACGATCCAGTGTTGTTACTGAACCCAACTTGCCAAAATATAAGCGATGAGCACCCTATAAAGTGGGATGGGGCCCCTAAACGAGTATGATTGGCTAGCAAAAAAAATGCCACCGCGCCAGCACTTCAAGGCATCAGCCCTTTATGCCGCATCTTGACCTGTTAATCCGAAATTCTGCTCTATGACCATTTTCTGCTCACTGCTTCATGAAGCCCGCATCTTACGAATCCTAAAGCGGACCTCCCGCCTCAGCCGCTGAAATATGATTGAAGGATTTTTCGCCAGTAAGGACATGGCGAATCTAAAGGTCTTCCATTTCCTCAACGACCTAAATTTCATCAGCCATTGGTAGAGTTGCTTCCTCGATAATGTCTCCGAGATAACTACGAAATCGGTCATAATAGATTTTGGATCGGCCATGGTAGCAATCAAATCAAGCCTGTCCCATTGCATACCTTCAGAAACTATTCCCTTCCTGAGGGCATCTTCCCATAATTGAGTTCCGGGATAGGGGATGGGAAGAAAGACCTGAATCTTTTTAATGGGGATGCTTTTTATGAAATCATAGGTTTCCTGAATGTCATCGTTTGTTTCATGGGGAAACCCTACTATGAAACTTGATTCGCTGTCAAAATTATAAGTGGACAATAACTCCGTGGCCCGTCGATTTGTCTCGACCGTACATAGCTTTTTTATGTATTTCAGAGTCCTATCACACCCTGATTCCAATCCCATGCTGACGTGGGTGCAGTTCATTCTTTTAAGTAACTTTAGAAGTGTTTCGTTGACATGATCCGCCCGGGTGCAGATTGTAAAACGCAATCTTCGATTCAATCCCTTTTCCTCTAGGAGCTCAACAATTCGTTCCACACGCTTATGTTTTATCGTAAAAAGATCGTCCCAGAACTTTACCCTTCTTAGGTGAGGGTATTTATCGGTGTGGAATTCGATGGTTTCAATGACCCTTTCAGGAGACATCCAGTGCACATTCCTGTGCCACCCGGTGGCGCAAAAAGCACACTTGTAAGGACATCCTCTGGATGTCATGAGACACAGAATGTTTGTACTTTCATTCTCCACCAGAAGATCCGGTATCGGCAATTCGTCTAAAGCAATCAATGGCGGAGCGGTATCCATTACTATAAGTTTTTTCTGCTCGTCGCGAAAAACAACCCCTTGAACGCTTTTTAGCCACTCTTTATCCCACCCGTTGTTGAATTCTCTCAATAGCTCCAAAAAAATCTGCTCACCTTCTCCCCGGACCCCAACATTCATATCCTCAGTCAAAAGATGGGGAAGGGTCGTAATCTGTTCTCCGCCCACAACCACGTAAATACCCTTGCGCTTGCATAATCTGGCCAGTTCCGTGGCCCTACCGTAAGTTGCGGCAAAACAGGAAATGCCTACGATATCCGGGTTTTCCCTTTGGAGAACCTTTTCATTAACAATGGGAACAATTTTTATTTCACAAGGGAAATTAGCTTCGCAATAGGCCTTGATATAAGACAGTCCAATGGGAACTGTTAATAGTTCGCTCGTTGTGGTGAAATTGCAGGGGGAGTTAAAAAGAATTTTCAGCATAGGCATTTCTGTGATCTTTGAGTCGACTACAAAAATTTCACGGCATTCTTAATGGATCCGGCCTTTGTTATATTCTTTTTCAAAGCAAACATGAGAAAAAAGAGAGAAAGCCAGAACAGGGTAATTACTCGCCCGGCTAATAACGCCGCAATCACCAGGCTTGGTCCAGTGTCGATCTGAGCAAGTCCATAAACGCAAACGGCCTCCACAGTGCCCAGACCCATAACGGAAATGGGTATGAACGAGACAAACTGCGCAATAGCCATTAAAAAAACAGAGTAAAAAAATGGGCTGGACACATCAAGGCCCCAGAGAGAGACCCAAAAACCAACGCCGTAGGTGAACACTCTTACACCGGTTAGAACAAAAACGGCAACCAGGTTTTTTTTTCCTTTTTTCGCCACGGTTCTGAAGGCTGTCATGGATCCCTCCAGAAAATCCAGGATTTTCTTAGGCAACAACCTTGAAAGAATACTCCTCGTTTTGGAAATGGACACCAAAAGAATAAGCGAAAAAATAAAAAAATATCCCAAGGCTGCCGCAAAAAAACCTGTATAACCTTGAAAGATAAAATACAGGCCACAGGCTCCAAAAGAAAGGACCCAAAACACGGTGTTCACTTTATCAAGCAAAACAACCGCCAAGCATTCGCCGTAACGCAAAAAACGCTTCCAGTAAAAAGGGAGGGATAGATCCCCCGCCCTGCCGGGAACAAAAAGAGCAAGAGATATGGAACCTAAAAAGCCTTCCATTCCTCCTCGCCATTCTAACCTTGGACTTACGGTCTTACCCAGGACAATAACACCTATACCACCCATAAGAAACCCGCTCAGCGTGGTGACATTCATCAAAACCAGAGCAGCAATTTTGAACTGGATGAGATTTTGCAAAATTACGGAGGGGCCTATTTTCCATACCAAGACTCCAAAAATAAGGATGCCCAGAGACACTTTGAAAAGAAATTTCAGCTTATGATTGACCATACAATTTTCCTGCCCCTATTTCAGGATTGCTCCATATTTTGTGATTGCAGTTCTGGTTTCTCTGCAACGACAAATATCCCGGCGCCAATTTTTTTTGGTCGAGCCCAGGGACCAAGCCAGGAAATCAAATGAAGAACTGGAAAAACCAGGGAATAAAGAATCTTGTTTTCCATTCTCGCACGGGTGATCATATAGCTTAAATTGTTAGCCAATGTCTCCCAAAAACCATAAGTGAATCCGCTCTCGTGTATTCCAAAACCAGTATTATTCACTTTATCTTGAATTCCA
>JAUVVS010000088.1 GCA_030604545.1 Deltaproteobacteria bacterium
AAAGAGATGCTCAGAGCCTACGAAAGAAGGAGAAAAGTCATTTACGAAGGCCTCAATGCAATCGATGGGGTTTCGTGTATTTTACCCGAATCAACCTTTTATGCCTTTCCGAATATATCCAGTTTCGATATGACATCATGGGAGCTGGCAAAGTATCTCGTAAAGGAACACCGGGTAGCGGTGGTTCCCGGTAGCATTTTTGGCAACAATGGAGAGGGGTATCTTCGCATATCCTTTGCTGTAAATAGGGAAATCCTCAAAGAGGGTATTGACCGGATAAGGGCAGGGCTCGAAAAGCTTTAAAGAGAAATCCATAGAGGGCCCTTGTAAACAGTTGTTAATTAGTGTCTGAACGGAAGTTTTCGTTCAGACACTAATGATAATAGATTTGAAATATGAGCACTATGCAAGTAAAAAAACAAGTTCAACAGTTAAGGGCTGAATTAATTGAACTTAGGAGAGATTTTCACCGGCACCCTGAGCTGGGGCTTGAGGAGTTTAGAACTTCCGACAGGGTAACAACATATCTTGAAAATCTCGGACTTGATGTAAACCGAATTGGAAAAACAGGAGTTGTTGGTTTGCTAAGAGGAGATAATACAGGTAAGACTCTTATGCTTCGTGCAGACATGGACGCCCTTCCTATTCAGGAACAGAATGAAGTTCCATATAAATCGATTTATGACGGTAAAATGCATGCGTGTGGTCACGATGGTCACACGGCTATGCTTTTGATCGCCGCTAAAATTCTTTCCCTTTACAAGGAAAAAATAAATGGAAATATAAAGTTCCTGTTTCAGCCGAACGAAGAAAACGGGTATGCAGGTTATTTAATTGATCAGGGAGTGTTGGAAAACCCTCAAGTAGATGCTGCATGTGGAATTCACCTTATGTCGGCAATTGAGACCGGCAAAATTGGAATCGAATCAGGCCCTGTAATGGCCGGCATGCATGCTTTCAATTTAATCGTAAAAGGCAAAGGAGGGCATACGGGGTTTCCACAAGAATCGATTGACCCGATCATAACTGCTGCGGATATTATTCAAACGACACAAATAATACAGACACGAGAAATCGATGTGTTAAAGCCTACTCTTATTGGGTTTGGAAAGATAAAAGGTGGAACATCAAGCAATGTAATACCTGATAAAGTAGAAATTAAAGGAACAATACGATATTTATATGATGCTCAAATAGAAAGTGAGACTCATCCATGCAATAAATTCGAAAGGATTGTCAAAAATATTTGTAACGCCCACGGAGCAGAGTATGACCTCAAATATATTTCTTCGCATTCCACGGTGATCAATGATCCCGAAATGACCCGTATGGTAAAGGCCGTTGCCGAAAATGTGATCAGTACAAAAACTAATATTTTACCTTTTGTCACTATGATCGGTGAGGATTTTTGTGAATTTGCCAATAGAGTTCCCAGTGCATTCTACTTTATAGGTGCCGGGAATAAAGAAATAGGGGCAGATTACCCACACCACAATCCTTGCTTTAATATCGACGAAGACTCACTTTCGATAGGTGTGGAAATGCATGTTCGAACGGCATTGTCTTTCGTCCCCCTTCCCTGGTTTCATGGGAGGAAAACCATGCATTCGTAACATGCGGGTAACTGTAGGAACTATTTTGGGGCTTGTGGCCTCGGGCCATACCAAGGAAGAAATCTTGAAATTGTATCTTTATCTGGAAGCGAAAGACATTGACGAGGCACTCACTTATGCCGCATGGCGTGTAAAGGGGTAAAGGGGTATTGGGTGACCCCTTTATGGGAAAAGAAAAATGAAGATTGCACTTATAACAAATTCTCATACATGCGGGGGTAAGGCTCTGAAATTACTTCCGCAGATTGAGAAAAGGCTAAAAACTTGCGCAATCGATTTTGAGCTGTTTAAAACCAAATACCACGGGCACACCATGGAAATTGTAAAAAATATTGCCCTTTCGGAATATGATGCCATCGTCTCCATGGGTGGGGACGGCACAAATTATCATGTGCTTAACAGCGTAATAAAATATCATGGAGACAAAGATATTCCTCCCCTTGGTATTATTCCCATGGGCAGAGGAAATTCCTTTGCAAAAGATCTTAAGATATTCACCCCGGAGGATGGAATATCCGCTCTGTCCCGGCAAATAACGAGAGAAGTTGATGTGTGCAGATTTACTCAAGGGGTCGAAAATCATTATTTTATCAACCTTATGGGATTCGGTTTTGTCACCGACGCAGCAAGAACCGCTTCCTGTTTCAAATGGGCCGGTGACGCCGGTTATATAATCGGAGTGCTGCATTGCACGATAAAGCTCGATTTCCATGAAATAATGCTTGAAATTGACGGATCCGTCATTTCAGGGAAAAACTGTTTTGTAGAGTTCTGCAATTCCAGATATACTGGCGGTGATATGCTTATGGCCCCAGAGGCAAAAATCGATGACGGCTTTTTCGACGTTGTTATCCTCTCCCCCCTGACAAGAACAAGTCTTATTTCCACTTTTCCTAAAATATATAAAGGCACGCATACCGATAATCCTTCGGCTCGATTTGTCAAAGGTAGGCACGCAAAAGTAATCACTGAACCGGCAAAGGCGCTGCTGCCGGACGGTGAATTCTTCGGGACCACTCCGACGGAAATAACTGTTTTACCAAAACTCATGAGGTATTTTGCTTGAAGACGATTAGCTCTTCGTTTCTATGGATAGTTGGAGTACTTTTCTTTCTCCTGCTTTTTATAATAGTTGCAACCGGTTTGCTTCTTTTTTCTTCTAAAAAGATTTATCCTCTAGCCCGAATTTTAACAAGAATTCAGCTGTTGATCATTGGTGCTCCCGTAAGGGTGATCGGTCTGGAAAAATTTGATCACTCTAAATCATATATCATCATGGGAAATCACGAGAGTCTTTTTGATGTGTTTGCAATACCGACAGCCATACCCATGCACATCATCGCGGTTGAAGCGGCTTATCATTTTTCCTGGCCCCTGTGGGGCTGGCTAACGAAAAAATGGGGCAATATTCCAATCACCCGCCGCAACCTTCCGAAGGCAATCAAAAGCCTTGAAAAGGCCAGGAAAGTTGTTGAGTCCGGCACTTCCATTGTACTTCTGCCGGAAGGTCACCGTACGCTGTCAGGTGAAATCGGGGAATTCAAGAAGGGTCCGTTTTATCTGGCGATGGAGGCAAAGACGGATATTCTCCCGTTTGCCATGAGCGGATTATTTGAATTTAAAAGCAAGTACGACTGGACTCTCAATCCAACAACGATCTACGTAATATTTGGAAAGCCTATTACCTTCGAATCGTTTAAGGATCAATCAATTGATGAGATTAGAGAGAAGGTTCGCAACACAATTGTTGCAATAAAACAGCAGAACAAAGTGCATACCCACAAATAAAAAATTGGTAACGTTCAAAAGTTACGTCTTTTTTTCTTTTCTCTTCTGTATTCTATTTTAATACAAAATCGGACCAAATCAAAAATATTCCAAGTCTACCTTAAATAGTAAGCGAATTAACGATCTGACTTGTTTTTGATAAGATCTGCAAGCGGATTATTAAATGGATAGTTTTTTTCTTTCATTTTGCTCTTGAAAGATTTTTTCAAAGACGATTTGTTTTTATTTTGACCATATTTGATAGGAGTTGTCTTCATAGACAGCGAGATACGACTTCTCTCGATATCAACATCTATGACAGTTACCATTACTTTCTGGTGAACTTTAACTATATCTGCCGGGTTTTTTACATATCTGTCCGCTAGCTTGCTAATATGAATCAGACCATCCTGATGTACACCAATATCTACAAAAGCTCCGAATGCTGTGACGTTTGTTACAATGCCCGGAAGTTTCATGCCAGGCTTTAAATCATTAATCTCTTTAATGCCGTTTGCAAAATTAAACGCATCAAATGATTCTCTTGGGTCACGACCCGGTTTTGATAGCTCATCCATTATATCATTTAAAGTAGGTATTCCAACTGTGTCTGTAACATATTTTGAAATATTTATTTTCTTCCTAAGTGTTTCGTCGGCCATCAAATCTGTCACTTGGCATTCAAGGTCATAGGCCATGGCATCGACGATATGGTAGCTTTCAGGGTGTACTGCACTTGCATCCAGTGGATCGCTACCCTCATTTATTCTCAAGAAACCTGCCGACTGTTCGAATGCCTTGGGACCGAATCTCGGCACATTCTTTAATTCCATTCTTGTGCGAAAGGGCCCTGTTTCATTTCTGTAAGCCACGATATTTTTGGCTAATTGAGGAGACAGACCTGAAACATATTTAAGAAGCTGGACACTGGCTTGATTGATATCTACCCCTACACTATTTACACAGCTAATAACCACATCATCCAAGGCTTGTCTTAAGGACGTTTGATTAACATCATACTGGTACTGACCAACACCAATCGATTTTGGATCGATTTTGACAAGCTCGGAAAGTGGATCCATCAGACGTCTTCCGATGGAAACCGCTCCGCGTATAGTCAGGTCGAGATCAGGAAATTCTTCACGAGCAATCTTGGATGATGAGTAGATAGAAGCGCCGCTTTCATTGACTAAAACTACACGAACATCGTCAATTGACAGATTTTTAATAAAATCTTCAGTTTCCCTTCCTGCGGTACCGTTGCCGATTGCAATCGCTTCGATATTATAAATATCGTGCAGTTTCTTAACCGTTTGTTCAGCTTCTTGGGCCTTTTTTTCAGATGAATGGGGATAGATTATATCATGGTGAAGGAGTTTCCCTTGTCTGTCCAGGCAAACAGTCTTACATCCGGTCCTGAACCCCGGATCAATACCCATTACCCTTCTAGCCCCAAGTGAAGGGGCTAAGAGGAGCTGGCGTATGTTATCAGCAAATATTTTAATAGCTTCAGAATCTGCTCTTTCCTTAGTGGCTAAACGTATTTCTGTTTCCATAGAACGTGATAAAAGCCTTTTGTAGCTGTCGCGTATTGAAGTTTCAACTTGCTTTGAATCCTCACCATCTCCTTTTACAAAGAGTTCGTCCAGAATCTTGATTGCATCTTCTTCATGAGGAGCTATGGTAAGGTTTAAGATATCCTCTTTCTCTCCTCGCCGCATAGCAAGAATCCTATGGGATGGAGCCTTGGCTACTGGTTCTTTCCAATCAAAGTAATTTTTGTATTTTGCACCGCTCGACTCCATCCCAAATTTAGCAACACTTCTAAAAGTCCCTTTTTCGAAAAATAACTTGCGTAACCGGGCTCTAGCTAACGAATTTTCATTGATCCATTCTGCGATGATATGCCTGGCACCTTCCAGAGCATCATCTATTGAATCAACCTCTTTTTCCGGGTCGACAAAATCAGTTGCTATTTCATATGGCTCCTTTTCTTTTTGTTCAAATATGATCTGTGCAAGGGGTTCAAGCCCTTTTTGCCTCGCAATAGTAGCTTTAGTGCGACGCTTGGGCTTGTATGGGATATATATATCCTCGAGTGTTGCCAAGGTCGGTGCAATTAAAACTTCTTCTTTCAGTTTGTCAGTAAGATGTCCATGTTGTTCAAGAGATTTTAAAATAGTTCCTCTGCGATTATCCAGTTCTTTTAGCTGATTCAACCGGTTTCGAATTGAGGTTATGGCAACTTCATCTAGACTTCCTGTAGCTTCCTTTCTATACCGCGCGATAAACGGAATAGTTGCTCCTTCCTCAAGAAGCATTACAACAGCTCGAACCTGTGATTCTTCTAGCCGGAGTTCGTTTGCTATTTTTAAGAAGTGTGTATTTTCCATCCTTACCTCATATTTTCATATTTTTGCAGGCCATGTCTCTATAAAATCCTATCTGCTCATTAATAACAATAGAGATTTTTTTCAATATACAAAGCCATGATAAACTCGTAAAAAGTCATTTGCGAGCGAGATTGAGCATTTTTGGAAAAAGATTCATGAAAAGCTGAACGTTAAAAATTGCAAGCTGTAGAAATGCTTTCTATCCGATTTTTACAATCCCCACGCCTGTGCGGAGGCAGGCTCTTCGCGGGAATCCAGGGTTAGTGCCCCGGTTTATTGAGATGTTACTCTTTTTTTAGCTGATTGCAATAGACATTGATCTTGCCCTTATCATCAATATTAAAGCATCTGCCACAGGAGATACAATCCGCTCGTCGCTGGTCCCCCTCCATCCATCGTTTGATCAGACCTGGCTCCCTTATTAAGGGACGGCAGATTGAAATCATGTCGGTAACACCAGACTCAATAATGTCTTCCAAAACCGGTATGCTCCTCAAGCCTCCTACAACGCTTAGGGGAATGGAAGTCCCTTTTCGAATGACACGGGCTTCGGGAAGGAAACAGGCCTCCTTTTCCTCTGACGTGATACCGAGCATATTCTTCTTACGAAATGTATTATCCTGAATACTGTGGCTTATCTCGATAAGACAGATACCTTCTTTTTCCAGGGCTTCCGCGACCTTGGTCCCTTCCTCTATGGTTAGACCTCGACCATCTTTCACATAATCCTTACAACCCAGCTTTATCATAACGGGGAAATCATCATCCACCTGACTTTTTATGGAGCAGCAGACCTCTATGACGAATCTCATCCTGTTTTCCAGGCTTCCGCCCCACCTGTCCTCGCGCTTGTTGCTTAGGGGGGATAGAAACTGGGAGGCCAGATAGCCGTGCGCGCCGTGGATCTGCACGCCGTCAAAACCCGCCTCCTGAACCCGGCGGGCCGCCTGTCCAAAGGCCTCGATTATCTTTTCTATATCCTCTTCGGTCATCTCTCTGGCTTTACGGCCATAATCCGGCATACCCTCCACCATGGAGACGGCCATGAAGTCACCGCCTGTCTTGGCAGCCGTCTCAGAGGCTGAACCGCAATGGGCTATCTGCATAGCTACTCGGCCATCCACTTCATGAACAGCACGGGTCATTTTTAGGAACCCAGGAATATGGTCATCATCCTGGATTCCGTTCATATCAGGGTAAGACTGCCCGCTTTTCAGGACATAGGCGTAACCGGTTATTATCAGACCCACCTCATTTTCCGCCAACCGCCCGATTAGATCAACACTCTCTTGGCCGATATAACCGTCTATATCGCTTAATGCGTAATAGGTGGCTGATCTGATGAAGCGGTTCTTTATCTCTAGATTTCCCACATAAATTGGTTCAAATAGTTTAGACATCTTCTTCTCCTTTTTTTGCTTTCCGTTGATCGCTTAACGATCGCCCAACACTTACAGATCATCTGAGATAAAAGATCTGACCTCTTCTTTGAGCCAGTCAGTCCAGGCCTGTATACTCTGGCCGGTCTTGGCTGATACCTCGAAGACCTTTTTTTTGGGGTTAAGGCTTAATACCCGTTCTCGCATGGCCCGGGTATCAAAATCTGAAAGATCAAGATAGTCAATCTTGTTCACAACGAGTACATCGGATACAGTTTTCAACCATGGAAGCGTCCAGATGACAGAAACCACCTGTCCTAAACTGTATGGCACTGATGCCCTGAGCCGCTACTTTTTCAGCATCAACCATAGAGTCTATATCCGCCTCTATAACCCCTATCTGTAGATCATCACTTAGTTTCTCAATTGTACTAAGTGCTTG
>JAUVVS010000213.1 GCA_030604545.1 Deltaproteobacteria bacterium
GCCTCACGATATTTTGAGCGTAAATGCCGATTTGACCCAGATGCAAATGGTCATTTCTGCCATATTGTACAATGCGTCAGAGGCAATAGGGGGCAGAGGCCGCATTCGGATCACCTGCAGAAATGAGATGATTACGGATAAGATTGCAAAAGACTTTCCAGGCTTAAAGCCCGGTCCTTATGTCAGCCTGACAATAGCAGATGACGGAAAGGGGATGGATGAAGAGACAAGGAGTCGGATATTTGAACCCTTTTTTACTACCAAGTTTCAGGGCCGGGGACTTGGCATGGCTGCATCATACGGCATTGTCAGGCACCACGATGGCTGGATTTCAATCGATTCAGAATTAGGCAAAGGGACCACCGTTCGTATCTACCTCCCTGCTTTCGAGGCTCAGGTAAAAGAAGCGGTAAAGCCAAAGACCGATGCAGCATCTACAAGTGAATCAACATAGAGGTCAAGGTTTATTTTTAAGATGAGAAATCTAGGTTAATCACTTTATCTTGAGACGTTATCCTTCTTGACATGAAATCATAGTTTCAATAATCTATATATTCAAGAAAGATGGGCATAAAATATGTTTCCGGTCCTTGGCCCTGGATTCCTTCCATGAAAATCGCAGGAGGTGCCATGTTTAAGGTAAAAGATATCATGACAAGAGAGCTGATCACAGTCTCGCCCGAGACGGAGATTGTCCAAGCAACAAAGCTTCTTCTGGAAAACCGCATCAATGGTGTCCCCGTGACGGATGAAACAGGAAAACTGGTGGGAATCCTCTGCCAGAGTGATCTGATTGCGCAACAGAAAAAGCTTCCCATCCCCTCTTTTTTCACATTTCTGAATGGATTAATCCCCCTGACCTCCATGAAAAAAATCGAAAAGCAGGTTCAGAAAATCGCTGCCATCACCGTGGCCCAGGCCATGACGCCAAACCCGGTCACCGTCAAACCCGATATGGACATCGAGGAGGTGGCTGCCCTCATGGTGGACAAAAATTTTAACACCATTCCTGTAGTGGATGAGGGAGAGCTTGTAGGAATCGTGGGAAAAGAAGATATCCTGAGAACCCTAATGCCCAGATCAGAGGAATAATGACCCGAGTTTTAAGAATTCCTAAAAGAGATATCATATAAGGTAACCGTTCAGGGTTACCAATAAAGAATATCAATCAAATCAAACAAACAACATAGAGGTTTTCAATGGAAGGAATAAAAAAAAACTGAAAATTTATTGATTTTGCTTAGAAATCTGCTATAAAGATTCTTAACCGACATGAAACTTTTTAGGAAAAACGTCCGAAATGAAAATGCTCAGGCGTTTTATACATCCGGAGTGCGCAGCCGATCTCAAGATGAAAACAGACCCATTGTAAGAGAAAGATCATCATGAGGATTAGCAAACCTGGAAAAGTACGAAAAGGCTTGTGGTGTTTAGGACGTAAAGAGTCGTGTATCTATTTATTGGAGGACCGTGATGAATCTTTGCTCATCAGTGGTGGGATGAGTTACATCGTTCCAGAGGTAATCCATCAATTAAAAGAGTTTGGCATCAACAGGGAAAGAATCAAAAAGCTCTTGATCCTTCATGCCCATTTTGATCATATAGGCATTGTTCCATTTTTCAAACGATCTCATCCTGATCTTAAGATTTATGCCTCTGCGCGTGCATGGGAAATCCTTAAGATGTCAAAGGCCATTAGCACTATCAATGATTTTAGCAGAGAACTCACAAAACGGATGAAAATGGTTGAGGACTGTTCTACATATGACTTGGATTGGCGGGATGACATTTCCGGTATGATTGTTTCCGAGGGGGATAAAATCTGCCTTGGCAACATGGATGTCCAAATCCTTGAGACACCGGGTCACTCTTCATGCTCCATTTCAGCTTATGTGCCTCAAATTAAAACACTCTTTCCTTCCGATGGAGGAGGTATCCCTTACCGAGAGACCATTATCACTTTTGGAAACTCCAATTATACTAAATTTCAACAAAGCCTTGAGAAACTCAAGGGCCTGGACGTGGAATACTTCTGTGCAGACCACTATGGATATGTATCGGGAGAGGAAGCCAAGAACTTCATTTCACACGCAATCAAATTGGCCAAAGAATGCCGTACCAAAATGGAAAAAATTTACACGCGGTCAAAGGATATAAACCAAGCTGCAAAAGAATTGACCAACTCTTTTTATTCTGGAAATTCTGATTATTTATTAACCCCGGAAATTTTTAAGGTTGTATGTCGTCAGATGTTACGACACATTGCTAATGAAATGGAAGGGGAATAAAAGTGCTGTTCCCTTTGAGGGATATACTTAAAACAGTCTTATTTTAAGCTTTTTTAATTCTGTACCAGACCTGCAATTGGTCATTCAGTGGAAATTCGATGGAAATTCGATGGAAATTCAATGGAAATTAAGTAGAAATTCAGTAGTCATTCGGTAGAAATTCGATGGTTATTCTGTGGTTATTTACTTTTACATACAATCCATCGGTAAATAACAACTGAATTTCAATCGAATGACAGCGGAGCGAATTTCAACAGAATTTCAATCGAATAACAGCAAAGTTAATGACATATAGCAAATGACAAAAACCAAAAGCGCAGATTGTAGCCGTTTACAGTATAGACAAAAGTGAGGAAAGGAGCAAGTCCTAAAAGATGAGAGTCCTCGGTTTATGTCTTGGAGCGTCCACCGTATCTGTTGTTCAGATGGAACAGGATAATGGCGGAATTGATATAGCTAAAGGGAATAAGAAACCCCGTGTAGTAGAATATTCACTTCATCCTCATGAAGGAAATCCAAAAAAAACTCTGCTTTCCGTGCTCGAACGTCTTGACCTGAATTCATTTGACAGGATTGCCGCTACCGGGCGAAGGTTCCGCAAGTTTGTAAATCTTTCTTCTATACCCGAACCGCAAGCGGTGGAATATGCTTATCAGTTTGTTAAGCCCTCTGACGTTTCATGCCCAGCCATTGTTTCTGCCGGAGGCGAGACATTCATGGTATATGTTCTAAACCGATTAGGTCAGATTTCCAACGTTCTAACAGGCAACAAGTGCGCCTCCGGTACTGGTGAATTTTTTCTCCAACAACTTCGTAGGATGAATGTATCACTCGATGAAGCAGCTAAGTGGGCTGCTGAAGAGGAACCCCATCACGTTTCCGGACGTTGTTCTGTTTTCTGCAAATCGGACTGCACCCACGCCACTAACAAAGGTATTCCAAAATCAAAAGTAACCGCCGGACTTTGCAATATGATGACAAATAAAATTTTGGAACTACTGAAAAAGGTGGAAAGGCAAAACATAATGATCGCCGGCGGAACGGCGCGTAATCAAATGATGATCGAATATCTTGCTAAAGAAATTTCAGGGCTGATCGTTCCCGAAGAAGCGCCATATTTCGAAGCTCTGGGTGCGGCTCTCTGGGCCTTAAAACACGAAACAGCCCCCTTTCCGGGATATTCGGATATTTTCATGACTGAAGTTGCATCGTTTGATACGCTTCCTTCCCTTAAAGATTTCAAAAATATGGTAGAGTTCAAAACCCTTGAAATGGGCAAAATCAGACCAGGCGATGTATGTATACTGGGTCTTGACGTAGGCTCAACCACTACTAAAGCGGTTCTTTTACGAAAAGAAGACAATACAATTCTATCGTCTATTTATCTGCGCACCGACGGTGATCCTGTGGGAGCTTCTAGAAAATGCTACCGCTTTATTCTCGATGAAGTAAATTCAGAACGTCAAAAATTCAGTAGCTCAGTAATTGATCCCACAATTTCAATAATAGGACTAGGCGTCTGCGGCTCCGGTCGTCAAATAGCCGGTCTTCATGCACTAACAGACGGTATTATCAATGAGATCATCGCACATGCAACTGCTGCCGTATATTTTGATAACGATGTGGACACTATTTTTGAGATAGGTGGGCAAGATGCCAAATACACCTATATTACAAACGCTGTGCCTTCGGATTATGCCATGAATGAAGCTTGTTCCGCCGGTACCGGATCTTTTCTGGAAGAATCCGCGTATGAGACACTCGGCGTAAAAATGGAGGATATTGCAGACATTGCACTTAAAGGCAAGAATCCACCCAATTTTAACGACCAGTGTGCGGCATTTATTGCTTCGGACATAAAAAATTCCATTCATGAAGGAGTATGCCACGAAGACATAGTTGCAGGCCTTGTGTATTCCATCTGTATGAACTACTCAAATAGGGTGAAGGGAAATAGGCCTGTAGGCGAGAAAGTGTTTATGCAAGGCGGAGTTTGCTACAACAAAGCGGTACCTCTTGCCATGGCGTCACTTGTGGGCAAACCGATAATCGTTCCTCCGGAACCCGGGCTTATGGGTGCATTTGGAGTTGCACTTGAAGTCAAAAAAAGAATTGAAATGGGGTTATTAGAGGAAAAACACTTCGATCTTGAAACTTTGGTTAATAGAGAAGTGAAATACGGAAAAACATTCATATGTAAGGGCAGCAAAGAAAAGTGCGATAGACGATGCGAAATAGCGATGATAGAGCTTGAAGGGGAAAAATACCCCTTTGGCGGGGCCTGCAAC
>JAUVVS010000239.1 GCA_030604545.1 Deltaproteobacteria bacterium
CTGATGGCTTCAAATCCTTCCATGGAAAGAAAAATCTCACCTGTTTGGGGCATCCCCAGCGGCACAAAAGCACTGATTGTAGGATAGCCTGACACAAATCTTAACTTTTTAGGTCTTGGCATATAGCAAATCCTCTTCAATAATGAGCTTTTGACTATATTATAATCAATATAACTCAACCTGTCAACTAATTATATGAGCATATGACCAATATTTATTAGCCCTGTCGGAGGGAAAAAGAAGGCATGAAAATCAAAACCAAAACTTTATTTCGTCTTTGCATCAGACTGGCCCATGCCCTATGTGGATTTTGACGATTGGAGCCGAAATGGCTTGAAGTGAGGGAAAGAATTTCAAAATACGGTCCACCGCGTTTATTATATCTTTTGCTGTACGCCGAGGTGGACCTGAACCTCGACGCTGTTCATCGGCGTTGCCAATGAGGGATAACCACAGGCCACCTTTTCCCAAATGGGAAGCTATGTTTTCTGCAAATCTTTTGCGTTTTTCGACAGACATTTTATTCCTTTTTAAAGAAAAAAGATGTACAATTTT
Organism: Deltaproteobacteria bacterium; assembly: GCA_030604545.1. Classification (GTDB taxonomy): domain Bacteria; phylum Desulfobacterota; class Desulfobacteria; order Desulfobacterales; family JAUVVS01; genus JAUVVS01. The sequence goes on from JAUVVS010000239.1 coordinate 556, forward strand.
CGCTAACATTCAGGGAACTAAAAATAGTATCTCGCTGCTGCAACAATTTTATAGTCATTCATTTTTTCTCCGTACTCGGTATGCTCTTTTCCAAAAGAGAATGTAGCTTTAAGATCGAGTTCAAGGTTGGTTATGGGCGCATATGTTATTTGGGGCGTAAGTGAGGCGCTTTTATCATTTATATTAAATATGCATGTTGCTGCAGGTGTAAAATATAAAATGTCAAAGGGCTCTTTTTGAGTCACCTTCAGGTAAAGATAATCCCTCATCACGGTCTGTTTGTTGTAAAATTGACTTCCATATTCCCTGCTTATCGCAAGCTTTGCCATGTTGCCGCTGCTGGTGTAATCCTGGTATCCGGCTTCAACCAGATCAAAGTAATCTTTGATTTCATCGCTGTTGTAACCCTGTCCGTTTCTGTAATATTCAAAAATAATAGTTGCGTTGCGGCTTGTCTGATAGCGCATACCCGCAAGCAAATTCAGCACATTATTTTTTTCCTCATACAGGTTTCCATCCTTGTCGGTGATATATTTCACATGATCAAAAACAACCGCCGCTTCACCATGGATCTCGAAATTTGAAGAAATGTTTTTAGAAAAGTCAAATCCAAGCCGATCTTTTACCTCTTCTCCGAACAGGAACATAACGTCCAAATCGGTGTCCCATGTGAAAAAATATATTTTTCCTCCCCACACGATCTCCTTCTCCGCGCCCCACTCATCGTTGATATGGCTTGATACAGGAAGAATCACGGGTGTCAGGGCCATGGTTTTAAGAGGGCCGTCCATGCTTTTTATCAGGTCACCACTGGCTGAAAAATATCCTTCCAGGGTTGCATCAGGATCGTCAAGATCTTTAGGACGGCTGAAAAAAGCTGCAGGATTCCAGGCATACCCCTTGCCCCATTTTAATACTTTTTTGCCCACATCGAATGCGACTGACGGACTCGGCTGAATCGACAGGTAAGCCTCTTCGGTTTGCAGGTCATTTTCCCAGTCTTCTTCATCATTATACCAAAAGCTTCCATTAAGGCGTGCATACAGTTTTAATGTTTGCGCCTGATAACTCCCTTCTACCTTTAGATTTAAATCGGTCTGAAAAAAGGTTTCCTCATCCCTGCCCCCAGGGTATTTTTGAAGAAAAAGTAGACTGTCATTGTCAAGACCCTTTACAGTCTCTAATATCTCAAGCTCGGCAAGGAATTCGTAAGGTTTTTTTTCAACTTCCGGAATTTCAAAGTCAAGATCGAGTGTCTCTGAAGTTTTATCTTCTGCCCTTAGGTATCCGGAAAAAGAAATAGACAGGAAAAGCAAAAGCAACCATATGCGAAAATGAAAGGACTTTCTCCTACTGATGTAATCTGTTTGTAAGTAGCGTTTGAAAAACATGCCGGCCTTTTATATCCTTTTTGAATTTCAATGATAGCCGCTAACGTAGACTCTCAATTTTCGACATGTAGTTTAATGTAAAAACTTCATCAGGCAGGTCTTTTTTTTCCACCTTTGCAAAAATAATAACCGACCTGTAACCTTTATAAAGAGGGCTGTCGGTCTCAATTACGGCAGGACGCACAATGCCGCCGCCAAAATCTTTGATTTTATTAAAATAAAGGGTTTTAATCAACATGCCGGATGAAGCGAAGCATTCTATTTTGAAAGGAAGGAGTTTATTATAATCGACCCACATTTTTACCCTGTCATAAGCAACGCTTTTTGTCTTTGCTTTCAGGTACAGGATGTATTCATTGTCTGATGGTTCAGCCTTTTCGCAGTTGTATTCCGCACTGTAATCTACCCGCATGATATCTGAATTGTTGAATACCCCGCCGGTGATAGACTGAAGGCTGGTTATGCGTATCGGTTTGCCAACGTTTGGAATATAAAGCCACATATTTTCCCCTACACGCAAGGTCCCACGGCCCTTCTCGCTGGCGGGAGAGAGAAATACGGACGCGATTTTATCCTTGCCTTTTTTGACCGAGTACATGATAAACTCTTTTTTGGAACCGTCCGGTTCAATATTAATCAACTTCCGGTACATTTCATAGCTTTCCGGGTTGAGGTTACGGTCCACCTTTTGAAGCATTTCATTTCCGTCAACGGCAACGGCGGAAACAGCCAGAAACTGGCATAGAAATAGCAGCAGCAATGATTTTTTCATTTTTCCCTCCTACTGTGGATTATTAAGTCATAAAGTAAAGCTTTTCAGCGAAACTTCATCCTTGTTCGTTTTTTAGTGCCTTCGTGATTATGCCTCCAATTCTACACATGTCTTAGCGCATCAACCGGCTCCATCTTTGAGGCTTTATACGCCGGCCAAAAGCTGGCAAAAACTGAAACGGTTAGTACGATGGCTGATACCCAAATCAATTCTAAAACATTAATCCTCGGGGAAAGTAAAAGGTTCTCCATCCTCCCAAAGGCGAACTTGATTTTATAGATATTCAGAACATAAATCCCAAAGAGGCCGATAATGTTGCCGGCTATGACACTGGCCAACCCGAGGGACAACCCTTCTGACAGAAAAAGACCCATGATTTTTCCGGGTGCGGTTCCAATGGCGGACATTGTTCCGATTTCTCTGATCCTTTCATAAACAGACATGATCATAACGTTTAAAATGCTTATAAGAACAATGGCGATCATGATTAGTTTCATGGAAACGGCCATAAGGTCTATCATATTGGCTATATTAATAAATGGGGACAGCTTTTCCCATGTATGTATTTCAAAGGCAGGTTTCCCTTTTTTATTTGTAAATTTTGCAAGGGCAGATTCAAGTTCTGCGTAAACCGCATCAAGTTTTTCGAAATTCTTTATTCGAACGGCAACTTCAATGACCTCAGGTTTTTCCATACGAAGCAGGGATTGCGCATCCTTTATATGCATATATCCTTCCTTGCCCTGGGGGCCTAAAACGCTTTCGATAATCCCGGCCATCGTAAAATTGAGGCCATTTACCGAACCATCCTTGTTGTTGGCCACAAGCACTACAGTATCTCCAATTTCGATCTTCATGCCCATAGCCAGTCTTTCAGGTATAATGATCTCTCCAGGTTTGAGTAGAATATCCGGTATTTGTTTGCCACTGAATTTCATGCGCTCACCAACATTAGGGCACACTTTAACTTCCTTTTCAGGATCTATTGCATTTAGCCGGATGTTTGTGGTTTCTGAAAAATTGCTCAGCATGGCGCTCAGCTTTATTCTCGGTGAATAAAATTTAACATCGGGATTTTCCTTAAGGGTTTTTTCAATTTTTTTGTAACTTTTTAGATCAAGGGTCAAGTTCAAAGGCATGGTATCTATTGAAGATACATACCCCTTTTTATGGATCTGCATCTGTGCCAGGTTGGAATCTGTAATCTGGCCTATCATCATTGCTTTGAATGAACCGGCTAGGCCGGAAAAAAGAATAACTACCACAACACCTAAGGAAATTAATAGGGAAGTAAGAAGCGTTCTCCTCCTGTAGCGCTTTAGATTTCGTAAGGCTATTTTGAAAGTATTAATCATTGGATTTCCCTCCTGTCTGAAATCTGCTCTGTGTGAGTCAGCCTGCCATCTTCCAGGGTGTGAATAACTTCTGCCTCATGCATGATCCTTGGGTCATGGGTTGAAAAGATAAATGTGGTTCCAAAATCGTCTCGCATCCGCCTCATGAGTCGAATCAAGTTAAGTGCTGTGTTGTGATCAAGGTTCGATGTAGTTTCTTCTGACAAAACCAGCTATGGC
>JAUVVS010000058.1 GCA_030604545.1 Deltaproteobacteria bacterium
CAGCTCACGGAGGGAGAGGGTTTAGTTTGGTAGGCCATCATGAAATCATGTTGCCGCTTATTGCTGCCGGCGTGATTGAGCAGATAAATTAGCAAGTTGATTTTCAAGGTGTTAATGGTTATTCTTTTCGTAATCATAATCTTACTCATAATCGTAATCTAATAGGTTTTCATGTTTAAGATTACATGGGTTCAGAGGTTCAAGGTTCGGGGTTAGTGATGGTTAACAAAATAAAAGCAACTCTGAACCCTGAACCCTGAACGTTGAACTCTGTGGCGCCTGTGAACGCATACGATTAAGATTGTGATTAAAATTATGATTATGATTAAGAAGCGCTTTTAGATTATCCTGTATATCCCCTCCAAATTAAAGGAGAAATAAAATGCCTATTTATGAATATCATTGTGATAAATGCGGCATAGATTTTGAATATTTGGTGTTCGGAAAAGAAAAGCCGAATTGTCCCTCATGTAACAGCAAGAAGGTGTGTAAGCTGATGTCTGTCTGTGGTTTTGTGAGCAAGGGAGGCAGTGGCGAAACAGTCTCCTCCTCTGCAGGATCATCTTGCGGCGGATGTGCCGCTACAAGTTGTGCCACCTGTGGACAATAATGGGTGTCCATCCAGAAACGGCATCTTTTGGCCCAATACTGCGTTCTCGCTCTTTTGTGATCCTCGACGTAGGCCCACTACGAATGCGGTCGCAAAAGGGCTGCGGCCTTGTCTTGAACCAAAATCTACCATTTATAGATGGACACCAATGAATAAAGATTGTAAAAGCATTAAAATCGGAACACGCGGGAGCAAACTTGCTCTTTGGCAGGCAAACTGGGTAAAGTCGACTCTGCAGATTCATAACCCCACCCTTTCTGTTGAACTGGTTACCATAAAGACCAAAGGAGACAAGATCCTCGATGTACCCCTTGCCAAGATCGGAGGTAAAGGACTCTTTATTAAAGAAATAGAAGAAGCACTTTTAGATAGCCGCATTGATCTTGCCGTACACAGCATGAAAGACATGCCGGCAGAAATACCAAAAGGACTTTGTATCGGTGCAATTCCGGAGCGTGAAAGTTCGCAAGATGTTCTTATCTCCAAAAGCGATTCATTATTTTCTGAACTTGGCTCTGGATCCCGGATAGGAACAAGCAGTCTCCGTCGTGCGGCCCAGCTTCGCAATGCAAGACCAGACGTTGAAATATTGCCTTTAAGAGGAAACCTCGACACCCGCCTCAAAAAACTTGAGAGCGAAAATATTGACGCAATTGTCCTTGCAGCTGCAGGAATGAAGCGCCTTAATCTTGAAAACAGAATAACCGAATATTTAGATGATAGTATAATGCTGCCGGCAGTTGGCCAAGGTGCTCTCTGTGTTGAAATTAGGGATAATGACCCTGAAGTTGGACCTATTGTAAATACGCTTGACAGTCGTCAAACAAGAATAGTGGTTATGGGTGAGCGGGCCTTTTTAAATCGTTTGGGAGGAAGCTGCCAGATTCCTATTGCAGCCCATGGGAAAATTGAAAAAAATATTTTTATATTGTGCGGGCTTGTTGCAGACATTGATGGATCTGAAATGTTCAGGGATACACTTTCAGGACCTGAAGATTTAGCCGAAAGTATTGGAGTGAAACTTGCGGATCACCTTCTTTCGATGGGTGCAGATAGAATATTAAAAAGCCTAACCCGGATAAACCAGAAAGAATAGCCACAAAGGCACCAAGACACAAAGAACATATGTTTATTGTAATATTTTAGCTGTTTGAAAACAAGGCCGCTTGAAAGATAATTAAATTTAATCACCTTTCAAGCTTATTTGTATAAACTGGTTTCAAAGGGCTAAAGTGTTACTGTTTATTCTAATTTAACTTCGTGTCTTGGTGTCTTGGTGGCGAAAATATTTTGATAGATACATTCTTGGCAAATATGATGCGATTTTGATAGAGAGGTATTAAAGAGTGAAATTAAATAAGCCAATGAACGGAAAAGTATATTTAGTAGGTGCGGGACCCGGTGATCCGGGATTGATTACTGTAAAAGGGTTGGAGTGTATCAAACTGGCTCATGTTTTGATCTATGATTATCTAGCATCTCCGGAACTGTTAAAATGTGTCTCAAAGAATGCAGAGATTATCAATGTTGGAAAAATGGGCGGAGAACATACACTATCTCAGGATGAAATCAATGCCCTTATTGTACAAAAAGCAAAGAACGGCGCCGTGGTTACCCGGTTAAAAGGCGGCGATCCGTTTATATTCGGTCGGGGTGGTGAAGAAGCAGAAGAACTGGTTAAATCAAAAATTTCTTTTGAGGTGGTTCCCGGTGTTACGTCTGCCATTGCAGCACCGGCTTATGCAGGAATCCCGCTAACTCATAGAGATTTTACATCCACCCTTGCCTTTGTTACCGGCCATGAAGATCCCACAAAAGAACAGAGTAGTATTGACTGGAATGCGATTGCCAGGGGAATTGGCACAATAGTATTTTTTATGGGTGTTAAAAATCTGCCGTATATTGTAAAACAACTTCTCAACCACGGCATGTCGCCTGACAAACCCATGGCTCTGATTCAGTGGGGAACAACGCCCAGCCAGATCACGGTTGTCGGGACACTCGATACGATTGTTGAACGTGTAAAAAAAATCGGTTTGAAAGCACCAGCCATAATTGTTTTAGGCGATGTTGTAAAATTAAGAAAAACAATGGAATGGTTTGAAAAACGTCCCCTCATGGGAAAAACAATTGTGGTAACTCGGGCCCGTGCACAAGCTAGTGAGATGATTAAGCTTCTTTCAGATCTCGGGGCGAAATGTCTGGAGTGCCCAAGTATAAAAATTGTGCCCCCGGAAGACTGGGAACCTTTAGATATGGCAATTGAAAGCCTTCCTGCATATGATTGGATCATTTTTACCAGTGTAAACGGCGTAAAATTTTTTTTTGAGCGCCTATTTACAAAGAACAAAGACGTACGTGCTTTGTCCAAAATATCTACGGCGGCAATTGGCCCGGCAACTTCGAAAAAGCTTTTAAATTTTGGACTCAAGAGTGATATCGTTCCTGAAAGTTACAGAGCTGAATCAGTTATCGAAGCGTTTAAAAATGAAAATATTAAGGGCAAAAGAATACTTCTGCCACGTGCAAAGGAAGCAAGACCCGTTCTTGCCGTAGAATTGGCAAAAATGGGGGCTGAAATTGATGAGGTTGCCGTGTATTGTACAGAGAAGGTTTATGACCATGCCGATGTTCTCTTAAAACAACTTGAAGAAGGAAAAATTGATCTTATAACATTTACGAGTTCATCAACCGCAACAAACTTTAAAACCCTTCTACCCTCTGAAAAGTTCGAAGCTTTCATAAAAGGTGTTACGATCGCAAGCATAGGGCCCATTACCACTGGTACTGCAAGAAGTTTAGGTTTTAAAGTTCAAATCGAGGCGGAATCCTTTACCATACCGGGGTTATGCAAAGCGATTCAGCAGTATTATAATACCCCAATTGAGCGATAATGCTTAATTTACAGTTACTTGTTATTTGTTAATTGAATAGATATCAGCCACCATTCTATATCGCTATTAAAAAACGAGATGTAGTTGCGATAATCGACTTATAACAAATAACGACTAACGAATAACACCTAATTGAGTTTTACCTCAATTAGGGTAATAAAACTCCAGAATAAGTAGTGGAGGCTTTCCGGCCTGTTGCTTAAATCTCTTTTAAATCCAACATCTTTCCCCATATTTTTCATTCAAACCTGCAAATTTAAGAGAAATATTGACCTTAAGTAATATGTTATGCTATATTCTTTATAAATAGGGCTATTTATTATTATGCATGATGAACCTTTTAAATAAAAATTTAATTTAAATGGGGATAATCTAATTTTTGGCTAATAAAATGTAATCCTGTAAATCCTGTCTCATTTAAATTCTTTATAAATAAGACCGACAAATATAAATGAGTAACTGGAATGGAAAACTATCTTGAAAAACTGCCATCCTTTGTTGATGAAATCAAATCAATAAAAGAGACAATCATTACCAATATTGTATTGATTGGACAAATACCATCTCCCACGTTCAAAGAAAAACGGCGTGCACAATTTTTTATGGAAAGACTGGCTGAATGTCAGATTGATGAATGCACAACCGACGGTTATCGGAATCCCATTGGAATTATTAGGGGAACTTCCGGAGCGAAGCCGCCAATTTTTGTTGTAACGCATCTAGACACTTTTTTTACACAGGATACTGATCATAACTATGTGGTCAAAGAAGATTCAATAACAGGTCCGGGTATTACAGACAATTCGGTCGGTTTGGGCGTTCTGATCTCTTTGCCGGAAATTTTTCAAAAATTAAATCTTCGCTTTGAATCCGACATTGTTCTGGCAGGTGTTATACAGTCAATAGGAAAGGGTAACCTCCGGGGTATCAGACATCTTTTAAAAACATGGAGTACACCCATAAGGGGGGCTGTTTGCATTGAGGGTGCTGAACTCGGCAGAATAAATTATTATTCTGATGGGATGATTAGATCCGAAGTTGAATGTAATATACCCACAGTAAACGGTTGGGAACCTAAATTTAAACCAAATGCAATTCTGGTATTAAATGAAGTAATTAACCGGATTCTGAGGTTGCGATTGCCTCAAAGACCACGCGCCAGGGTAATTTTCGGTAAAATAAAAGGTGGTTTCAGCCATGGAATAATCGCTTATGATGCAAAGCTGGGCTTTGAAATACAGAGTGATTCCGACAAAATGGTAAAAGAGATTTACAGCGACATTAAAGATATTATTGCCGGCGTAAGTCATGAATATGAAGTAGAGCTGAAACTCAAAACCATAAGCAGTCTATATGCGTCTAAATTAAGATATAATCATCCACTTGTGAAAAGCGCCGGTGAGGTAATGAAAGAGCTGGATCTGAAACCGGTAAGTGAGCCCTGTGAGTCAGAACTTTCGATTTTTCTTTTCCGCAAAATACCTGCAGTCACCCTAGGAATTACCAAGGGAGAAAATTATCACCAACAAGATAACAGGATGGAAATTGAACCGATGTTTAAAGGGATTGCTCAGATTATCGGAGTAATTATGGCAATAGACAGCGGGGTTTGTGATGAACAATAAATGGCTTGAAAAAAATACCTTTCATTATTCAGAGTTTATGGATCTTAATCTTCTTGTTGAAAAAAAGAGGGATAGGAAGATTAAAATTTCGCTGTGTTTGCCTACCTTAAATGAAGAAAAGACAATTGCAAAAGAAATTATTATTATAAAGTCAGAATTAATGACGCGCTATCCACTTCTGGATGAAATCGTTGTTATTGACTCCGGCTCAACAGATAATACAAAAAAGATTGTCAGAGCTTATGATATAGAGTTTTATGATGCAGATGACATTCTGCCAAATCTTGAAAAGTTCAAGGGTAAAGGTGAAAATCTCTGGAAAGCGCTTTATATTACAAAAGGCGATATCATTGTTTATCTTGATGCGGATATAAAAAATATTCACCACAGGTTTGTTTACGCTCTTGTCGGCCCGCTTCTTCTTTACGATAATGTCAAATACTGCAAGGCTTTTTACGATAGACCGATTGCTATCGGCAAGGGCAGGATGAGACCCACCGGGGGTGGGAGAGTCACCGAGCTTGTTATAAGACCGCTATTCTCCCTCTTTTTCCCGGAACTAACCCAGATTATCCAGCCGCTTTCAGGGGAATATGCCGGTTGCCGGGAACTACTTGAATCCATCCCTTTTCCTATTGGATACGGTGTTGAAACAAGTATGATTCTTGATATTTATGGAGAATGGGGACTTGATGCAATTGCACAGGTCGATCTTGAAAAACGTGTTCACAGAAACCAGGACACAAAAGCATTGGGGAAAATGTCCTTTGCTATTCTTAAGACTTTTTTAAATCGCATTGAGAAACTTGGAATATTAGATATAAAAAAAGATACATTTAATGAAATGATACAATATTACCTTGTAAAAGACGAATATCATCCAGATACATATAAAATTGATGGTCTTGAAAGACCGCCCATCATAGAAATCCCCGAATATCGAAAGAAATTCAACATAAAATAAGACATACCTATTTCTATTTTAACTGTATAAAAACCGGGCTGCTTTAAAGGTAAAAAAAGCCCGGGCCGTTAGAGTGGGAGGCTACATTTACTCGCACATCATTTTCATTTGAAACGACCCGGGCAGAATAAGATACTTGAATCGATTGAGAATCGTTGAGACCTTTGCAAAACGCCCCCTTTCGCCCAATTTCTGCGTCAGGCTCAAATTTTAATCCTCAAAATACTCAATGTATTCCTGTGGTTAAAATTTTCGCCTTCCTTGAACTTGAACGAAATTGAGCATTTTTCAAAGGTCTCTCGTTTACATATTCAAATATAATATTCAATATATTTACGGTTCAAATCACTATCGGCGGCTTTTAACAGGCCTGAAACAACTAATCAAGACTTTTTTTTAAATTTTTTTATTTTTTTTACAAACTAAGACCTCAAGGTGGCCGTTAAACGCAAAGGATTCGTAAGCAGCTCCAGTGCCAAGACTATGTTAATGCAAAAAACATCAGCAGCAAGCATGGTCTCCACTGCAGCGCCTTCATCAAGAACGACGGCAATACCGAGCGCCGCTTCTTTGAGCATCAACTGATCGTTGCGTCCGTTTCCTATGCATACTGTATGTTCAGATTCGAGATGTTTTACATATTCAAGTTTGCCTTTGTCCTGGTTGTCCACCGGAAGAATTAACAGCTCACAAGGAACTCCTTCAAGGTGAGACCGGGCTTTTCCAAAAGTGTCGGCCGTCAGTACGTGAATTGTGAGTTTATCCGCCAAAACCTTTAGACATTCTCTTACTCCTGCAAGAATCTGCCCATCACAAGCAAGAGTGCCGTTGTAATCCAAAACAAGATGCTTGAGCTGTAAAACTTTGTATCCTGGGATTGCGATTTCTATCATCATTTATCCTTTTGGTTTTTGATTGCAAACTCCGCAAACATTGCATGATTCCATTGGACATGGCGGAGATGTTATACCCTCTTTTGCCTTTTTGTACTCCTTTTTAAGAAAAGACTTGTTGATTCCGTGGTCTATAAAATCCCATGGGAATAATTCATCCAACGATCGTTCCCGATGAATATAATAATGAGGGTTTACAGGAGATGCCTTGAGAGTTTTTGCCCAGTTTCCTTTATTATAATTTGCCAGTGATAAAATGTCGGCAACCTTACGGTCTCCACGGGAAAACAGTGCCTGTATGTAAGCCCAACGTGGAATATCCGCATGGACACGAAGGTTGGCCACTCCTTTCAAGCCATCTTTTACTTTCCTTATCTTTTTTTTGAGTGTAAGCACATCATCCATGGCAACCCATTGAAAAGGGGTAAAGGGCTTTGGTACAAAGGAATTAATAGTGACAGTTATTTCCCCTATATGTTTTTTTTCCCTACTCGCTATTAAAAACTTGTGCTTTATCTTTTTACAAAGCGAAATTATTGCATTAACATCATCCATCGTTTCTGTGGGGAGCCCTATCATAAAATAGAGCTTTAAGTTTGGAATGCCGCCTGATACAAGGGCTTCGGCAGCATTAAGTATATCTTTTTCAGTGATGCTCTTGTTGATAACTTTGCGCATACGTTCAGATCCGGCGTCCGGCGCAATAGTGGCGGTTTTGGCTTTGCTTTGTTTTAGTAAGGATATGAGTTCAGGGACGAGCGCGTCGGCTCTCAGCGAACTAAACGATATTCTGATATCCTCGCCCGGTTTTTCTTGATCCGCTTGTAATCCTATAGGGGGGGTAGATAGTTGGGAAGTATGGGATGAAATCTTTTGGTTTGCATAATTGCACAGTTCTCTGATTTCAGGATGATCTGAGACAGCAGCCCCAACAAGGCCGATCCTGTTGGTAAGTGATAATCCTTGATTCAAACATTTTTCAAGAAGTAAAAGTGGTCTGAATCTTGGTGGTCTGTAAATGTATCCTGTGCTGCAGAACCGGCAACCGTGTTTACAGCCTCTGGCAACCTCAATTAAAAATGTCCTGTCGAAGTTCGTGTTAGGAGTTAATATGGTGGTATATGTAGAAATAGATGAAAGGTCTTCAACAAAAATACGTTTAATCTTAGCTGGTACGTCACATACTGGTTCAAACGAGTAAAGAGTTCCATCTGAGTTATAAGCAGTTTTGTAAAATAGCGGCACATAAGCACCTGGAACATTTTGGGCAAGGGCTTTAAGACATGATGTTTTATCAGTACCCATTTCAAAGATCTCAATAAATTGGTTAAGTATCGGTTCAGATTCACCAATTAAAAAACAATCTATGAATGGAGCAATAGGTTCAGGATTTAAGAAACAGGCGATCCCGCCTGCAATCACGAGAGGATGGGTGTCTCTTCTATCTATGTATCGAGGTGGGAGTCCTGCTTTTTCAAGAATTGTTACGAGATTGGGGTAGTCGTTTTCAAATGAAAGGGAAAAAGCAATTATGTCAAAATCAG
>JAUVVS010000202.1 GCA_030604545.1 Deltaproteobacteria bacterium
CCGTGCTATGCGAAACATGGGCATAAATCAGCTAGTGGTTGTTGACCCGCAAAACTATGACATGAACAAAGCCTTGAAATTGGCTACACATGTTGCTTCGGATGTTGTCGAGAATAGTAGAATTTGTGCCAACCTTAAGGATGCGCTTGCTCCTTATAACTATGTGGTCGGCACCACCGCGCGACTGGGCAAACAGCGACAGATCGTAAATACTCCTTTGAAGTTGGCCAAAAAACTTGGACCTATTTCCATTGAAAATCGTATCGCCATACTCTTTGGTCCGGAAGACAGGGGGCTCTCCAACGATGACATCCGATATTGCCATGCGCTTGTAAATATTCCCACCGCCGAATTCTCTTCACTCAACCTGGCTCAGGCTGTAATGATTATATGCTATGAAATCTTTACGGCCGGATTGGAGAAAAATAATAAATCTATTCCCCACTTTGCCAGTCGCCATGAACTTGACGGGATGTATGATCAACTCAAAGATATACTTGTCAGGATCAGCTATATTAGCCCTGAAAACTCGGATTACTGGATGAATAGACTCCGCCATTTTTTTGATCGTTTACAGCTTCGTGCGAAAGAGGTTAGTATTATCCGGGGTATATGCCGGCAGGTCAACTGGTATGGGAAAAAGTGCTATGAAGACGGAAAGAAAAAAGTAGAGAAAAACGGTTAATTTTAAGGAGTATCGAAATGGTTCACCAGAAGACAGATTTTCCTACGTTATTGCAGTTTTTACATAAAGTGTACGAGGAAAAAATACCGTTTAATAGAGTTTTAGAATTGCAGGTTACTTCTTTGAAAGAGGACGATGTTTGCATAAAGATCGAGATGAAAGATGAACTTATAGGAAATTATAAGTACAGGATACTGCATGGCGGAGTTATTTCTTCGGTTTTGGACATAACCGGTGGAGCAATCGCATCAATAGGTGTACTGAAAAAATTAGAGGGGCGTCCGTTCGAAGAAATAACCAAACGCCTAACACTCTTGTAAAAAGATCGCTTTTATGACTGAAAAACTTAAAGAAATTATAATTCCAAAGGAATCTGCAGTATTCTGGCTTGATGGGAATGGTTGCTGGCGTAATAAATATGGAAAATTTAGACGCAAAAAGATAATAGATTTCTTTCATTCATCAATAAAAAAAGACAAGAATGGCTATTACGTGAGCCAGACAAGAGAACAATTTATAGAGAAAGTCTATTTTAATTATGAAGATACCGCCCTATTTGTTTTTGATGTTATGAAAGACAAAGATATAACTCTTATATTGAATAACATGAAAAAGATAAAGCTGAAACCAGGAAAGCTTTACATTAAAGATGACAGCTTATACATGCATTTTGGAGAAGAACAAATAAAGTTTGCTGATCGAGGGTTATTTAAGATATCGGATCTTTTAGAATATAATGACGACAACTATTTTATCAGAGTAAATAATAGAAGATATAAGATAAAACAATTTTCTTCCGACGCCTAATCTTTTATTGCTAAAAAGCAAAAATTGCTTTAAAGCTTGTTTGCATTATGATAGGCGGGGCATGAATTTGCTTTACACAAGTAGGCTTTATAAGGAAAATATATCAAATGAATTCAGAAAAAGAACTGAAGATAGTATATAGCCTGGCTATTATTTTGTTTATTGTGGGTATATTAAGCTATGCAGCATTTCCTGTAAAGATTCCGGATGAACCGGTAAGGTTAATGTTCAAAGGTGTCGCAGGAAATGTCCTGTTTGACCATAAAACCCATACGACAGATTCAGGTTATGGCATTTCATGCAAAGATTGTCATCATCACCCCGAAGAAGATGAAACAGATCTTCGTGCCTGTAGCGAATGTCATCATCTCCCTGAAGAGAGCAAAGCAGCACCTCAGGCCTGCAATGACTGTCATGAGCCTGACGAAATAGAAGACTCAGAATTTATAAAAACCTCTGATGCATTCCATACCCAATGTATAAGCTGTCACCAGGAAAATGAAAGCGGTCCTGAAGAATGTGCGGAATGTCATGCAATGCAATAGGTTTTTTGAGCACTTTGACCAAAATTGGACAAACCAAAAGGCTAAGCTATGTTAAAAAGATCATTTATCAGACTGACGAAACCTCGGTTCAAAAATGAATTACTTCCAGATACTCAGACGGAGCCTCAAAAAATTTCAACGCCAAAGAAGGTTACACTTCTATTAGATAATTCATTTGATCAGAAAGAAGTGTTTTTGCTTAAAGAAGGCGATAAGGTTAAAACCGGCCGGAAACTTTTCCTCTCTAAAGACAGTGATACCTATGTAATTTCTACTATTACAGGAACCGTAACATCCATATCTCCATATACGGGAGACTTTGGCGACACTTATACTGCCATCTCCATAGTTGCGGGTGAAGAGGAAGAGATAGATGATGAATTTGAAAAATACTGCAAAGAACCTAATCTTGATGTAGCCAAAAAATTTCTTGCCTGTGTTCCGGGCAATCCACCTATAAACCTATTTTCTGATCCTGACAAAAGGATTAATACCATTGTTATTTGCGGTGTTGACAGCGATTTATTGATTACCACAAGACAGTATGCCGTAAAATCGGATATTGAAGCAATAAAAAGCGGAATCCATTTTTTAAAAAAGATAACCGGGATCGACAACATCATAATGGCTGCACATCGTAACCAAATACAAGAATGTGGTGATACAGATATAGAAATTAAAGAGGTTAATTCTGATTATCCTTCAACACACCCACACCTTATTATGAAAGACATTCTGGGACAGTCGGTACCTGAAGGAAGAAGCTGCGAAGATGTCGGAGTATGCTTTTTTAGTGCCGAGGCGATTGCAGCTATTGGTAATGCATTTAATAACGGTAAGATACCCGTCACAAAGAATTTGACCCTTATTAAAAAAGATGGGAGCAAGATGATGGTATCTACAAGGATCGGAACACCAATCAGCGAAATTTTCGATGCTTTTGAGGTAACCTTAAACGAAAAAGATCGTATCATTGCAGGCGGACCCATGACAGGTTCTGCTGTTTTTTCTGAAGACTATCCTATTCAGCCTGATACGGATGCTATTATTGTCCAGGATAAGGACAGCGTAAAGAAGGTTTTGGACAACCCTTGCATTAACTGTGGGGAATGCATAAGAATCTGCCCTGCAAAAGTGCCGATTAACATGCTTATCAGATTTCTCCAGGCAGGGCAATATGGAACGGCTGCAGAACAATATGACCTGTTTTCTTGTATTGAATGTGGTCTTTGCAGCTTCGTCTGTATATCTAGAATACCGATTTTTCAATATATAAGACTTGCAAAATATGAACTCAGGTCGGATTGAGGCAACGGAGGAAGTAGATGTTTGATCAAAAAAAATTCGTCGTTTCACATGCTCCTTTCTTGCATGATGAAAGCAGAATTTCAGAACGAAGCTATAACATTATGCTTGCGGCGCTTCCCGCAGTATTGTTCGGTCTTGTTCATTATGGCATCCCTGCACTTGGTGTTGTATCGCTTTCGATTTCTTCTTCAATTATCTGGGAATTTTTAATGAACTATGTTACAAAGCGACCAAAAAGCATAGGAGATGGAAACGCAGCGCTTATCGGCCTTCTTTTTGCAATGCTTTTGCCGGCCACATCACCATGGTGGCTCGTATTAACGGGTACGTTTGTATCAGTCGTCATCGGAAAACAGATATTTGGTGGAATTGGCGGCAACCCATTCAATCCGGCTTTGATCGGCATTGCCATCCTGATGGTATCCTGGAAAAATTTCTTCGACTTTGATGACGCCCTCTTGAACTATGATCTGGGCTTTATAATGGTTTATCCGCTTGCTGCTCTTAAGCATTTTGGTGTTTCGGCAGTCGATTCTTTCACCATCAGCGATCTTTTGTTGGGAAGACAGATAGGCGCCATCGGCACAACCTTTGGGATAGGAATTATTGCAGGCGGGATCTATCTCATTATAAGAGGATTTATTCGATGGGAAATATCTCTTTCTTTTTTGGCCGGTGTATTAATAACGGCCTTAATATTTGACCTGTACGACTCTACCCGCTATGCAGGGCCTTTCTTCCACCTATTAACAGGCTATACTCTTATAGGTGCCTTTTTCTTGGCAACCGAGGACTCATCTTCGCCGGTTAACTTTATCCCAATGTTCATTTATGGAGCCGGTGGGGGAATAATGACCGTGTTAATAAGGAATATCGGTGCCCATGTTGATGGTGTTGTATTTGCTGTTATTCTGATGAATATTGCAAACCCACTTCTGGACAAGATAAGGCCTAAGGCGATTGGAAAGGGTTTTTAACATGCGCGAAATGGTAAAAATGGTCATTGTCCTTACAGTTTTAAGTTCTTTTTCCGGCGGCCTGCTTGCAGCCATTCATAACGGAACAAAGGATAGGATTGAGTATCAGCAGCTTAAATTCGTTAAAGGACCCGCAATACGTGAAATCCTCAAAGAGGCTTCAAACGATCCTCTCGTTGACCGGTTTAAAATAACGGACGGTGATATTGAAAGGAGTTTCTTTGTGGGTGTAATTGACGGAAAGGCAAATACTGTTGCTTATGAAAGCTCCGGTAAAGGATTCGGTGGGGAAATCGGTATTATGGTGGGTGTCAACATAAATGATGATAAAATTGTAGGCATTGGTGTTACAACCCACAGTGAGACACCCGGTGTCGGTTCCATAGCAAAAACAGATCCCGGTTTTTCTGCCCAATTCAAGGGATTATCGATAGACGGCC
>JAUVVS010000054.1 GCA_030604545.1 Deltaproteobacteria bacterium
ACCGATTGGATATTGGCTTGAATCTGTCATATTATCAAGGTCTGTCAATATGCCCTGAAAGATTCTGATTGTGGCAATTTGTTCAAGTGTCATAATGTCACCTCCTACCAGTTAGCCGACATATTCGACCCTAAGTCCATCGGCGTGTAACAAACTGTGACTTGCATGGTTCCGGAAGTTACCGCTGCACCGGTATTCTCATATCCGATATACCCATATCCGCCCCTAACCCCGACGATATGCGGAGCTTCGCAAATCACATCCGACACCCCTGCCGTTGCTGTAATAACTGCCGCCGTCGCAACTGCTCCGCCGACAAATACAACTCTCAACCCCCGGGCAAGAGCGGTAACTGCTGCACTAACGCCCGAAAGATCCTGCTCTGCTAGTGCTGGGTCAATAGCATCATAATGGAAATTAATTGTTCCTGCCTGGCCGCCCCATACCGTAATGGCTTCAATGAAAAGCTGATTGATTTTCACGCGGCCATATATATTAAATGGCTGGTGTAGGGCTGCCGTCAAGCGTGCGAGACAGGTTACGACCTGTGTTTCAAGCCGTATCCCAACATGGATATCGGCAATATGGTTCATGGTTGTTCTGGCATATTCTCTTTCCATTCTTGTCATTTTATCCTCCTTTGATTTAGAATGCCGCAGTTACATAGGCATCATCTGACAGCGGTACATAGAAACAATTCGCCCGTGCTTCGCCGGTGGTAATCGTATCCGCAATAGAGGGTATATGGCCGATAGTTCCAATCCCACCTACAGTGCCGATGATCTGGCGAGCGACTGGGAAAATATCGGAAATACCACCGACGGCCACAACTGTAACTGTCGGGACAGATGTAATAACTCCGCCCTGCCATACAAGTCTTGAGCCTACGGCTAATCCTGCTACGGATGCACTTATGGCTGATATTGGTTGGATTCCCACGGGAGGTGTGGCAAACGTAGCATTAAATTGAACTTGTGTTGCGCCACCACCCTGTATTTCGGTCATCTCGCAAAAAAGCTGCAATAACAGAATACGACCGAAAACATTGAATAGTTCAAGTTGAAGAGCACCGGTCAGGCCCTTCCAATATGCAACGCAGTCATAGACCGATGTTTCAACATGCAGGCCATTATGAAGATCACCCACAACATCAATAGTCGATTCTGTATAATGTTTTCCCATGATTATTTACCTCCCTTTTTTATCTTTGGAAACCGATTGGAGTTTTCTTTCTAACTCCCGAATCTCCCGAACCAATGGCAAAACCGCCTCGTCAACCCGTACTTTTATCAACGAATCAATGTTTTTCAGAGGATCTTCCGGCTTCGGTATGGCAGCGATTTCCTCTTTGACAATTATTCGAGATAACACTTTTACCTGGTCGATTTCTTCTCTTAGCATTTTGAATCCTCCTCAATAGACGGCCATATTTCAGGCCGCCCATTTGGTTTTATTAGTCATAAAGCGCTGTTTGCATCGGCAGTCCAGCATATCTCGGCTGGCTCAGAATGTAAAAGCAAACCATCAGTGATGGTGTCAACGGATCTCCGATGACAAGCTCGATACAGTCCATACCTTCATTCAGCATTGAACTGTTAATCGGAACCATGAAAATCTTATTGACATCAAGCACCTGGGTAATATTGAAGGTGTCAACGCCGGCGGCGAGCGCGGTTGGAACCATAATGTCCTCATTGTACCGAATGCCGTCTACAACTGCCAATTTGCCACCGCTGAAGGTCAGCACTTCGTCATTGACAAAAGCCGTTACGTTGTCCCAATGCCCGATCAGAATCCCGCCGAGGTCTTCGTTGATGGTCATAATACCACCCCCGGCGCCCTGTGCCGTTTCGCCTGGCGCTGCCGCAACTCCGGTTGATGCGCCATCATATTTCAGCATCATACCGGTGGTGTAATATAGTTCGAATGGCAACGCGGTCGTGCACGTAGTTACGGTCACACCTTGCTCCATCGTAACCGCTGCTGTCTGCGTAACAGCGGCCCCGGTTATGATATAAACCTCTGCCTGGTGGTAGTTTTTCAGGCTGATTCCATCGCTGGACCCACCGCCGGTCTTATCGACCGGAACCCATCCTGGTACTACTGCATATTTATTATTGAGTCCTAACATTTTAAAATCCTCCTATTTAATAATTTGTAAGGACCGCCACTATTGACGGCCCATTTTAACCAGATTTTCTATGCTCTTGCCGCCAGTGCGATAAAGTGGCTTTGCTGTTCTGCGCCCTTCGCAGGTGTCAGTGCCGTCGCCCTTACGGGTTGCCCATCTATTCTTAGAATAAATCTGAAAACTTGCTCATCCCAGATAAACCTGACGTGAATGCTCATATCTGATTTAATACCGCCTTTTTCGGCCAGAATATAGCCGTTTGGCAGATTGGCAAGAACGATGTCGCCAAGATCCCCCAGGGTTGCCGCGTGTTCAATCGCTATCGCATCTAATCCCAGAAGTTTTCCGTAAGGAGCTCCGCTCAATCCGCCCGGAGGCAAGTAAGTTGTACTTCCACCAGCACCGACCGCCAGACTCATGGTAAATAACTGAGGTTCAATGTTTTGGTTATAAAACCAAACATAATTATTGGTCATGGATGCAAACCGCCGCGAATACATATTCACAATGTTCTGCGTCAAGATCGTATCTGCGCCCTGGGCACCTTCTGCTGGTACTACTACTAAAGATCCGGCATTTAATATGCCCAGCGGCTGACCGCCACCAATGCCGTTATAAATCGCATCGTCGAGCAGGAAGCCAAATTCACTGACAAATGCGTCTTTTACAAAAGCTCCAATCCCCGCCGCGTCTTCCATGAGCTCATCTGTGAGGTATACCAAACCCACCAGTTTTTTGAGCGTCAACTCAATTTTTCTGAATTTCGGTTTGCTGGCGGTCTTCTCATCGGCCTCATCTGCCCAATACCCCTTAACTCCGCCCATACGACTTGCCGCCCTGCTTTTTTCGTCAACGCCATTAATCTTGATCGAATTGGCATTGCCGGAGATTGGTTGTTTGCGACATCTGGATGCCAACTGGCCTGTTTCAAACACTTCCTGCAACAGTTCATTCGAATAATCCTGCTGGACTAAAAACGCACCTTCATTCCCGACAGTTTCGTTTAATCCAGTGGCAGCATTGAAAAGCCTGGGGTCAACTATTCCTGATGGGTTAAACGCATTTTTAACCGCCATTAGATTTTCCTCAAAACTTTTAAATCTGTCCTTGCTGGCACGGTCAACTCCGCCAGTCATTTTTGTACCATCGGGCACTGTCAGGGATTTTGCAGAAGCACTCAATCCAGCAGCAATATTTTCTTTACGCTCTTGAGTTTCAACAGTATCTTCATATTCCTCAACTTTATCCATCATTTCCTTTTGAAGCGTTTTTTCTTCTGTTGTTGGATCTCGATTTTCCGCGATGCACTTTGCGTCTATATCACCGATCTTTTTCATTAAATCGGAAATATCTTGTCTATATTGACTGATAGTCTTCATAGTATTTTCCTCCTGATTAAATTTTTGGGGCCATTATTTCGGCCTTCATTAATAGATCCTCTGCACTTCCCTTCTCTATTTTGGCTTTCTTGGCTTTCCCTGCCTCTCGCAGACGGGCTTTTTCCGCAATTTGGGCATCTCGCTCAGCTTGCAGACGGGCTTCCTTCTGGGCCTCTCGCTCATCTGGATCACCCTTAAAACCCTTTGCCAATATTTCCTTGGCTTGATTTCGACTGCATCCGGCATCTCGCAGGACGCGTTCTAAATCCCGCTCATTAAGGTCTTTTTTAATATCCTTCAATTCGTCCGGTACATTCGCAAAAACAGAAAGGTCAAACATGCTGGCGCTTGCCTTTTCCTCTTTGTCCTCCTCAATGCTATCAATCATTCCCATTTCAAGGGCCTCTTCCGCCGTCAACCATGTCTCTGCATTCATCAAATCCTTGATTTCATCCTCTTTTTTGCCTGTTTTATTGACATACGCCTTGGCTAATACGCCATCGATTTTATCCAGAAGCTTTGCCTCTTCTCTCAATCCCTCGGCATTGCCAATGACAAAAGACCAGGCCTCGTGAAACATGAAAAAGGCATTTTCGGCCATCGTAGTTTCATCTCCGGCAATCGCAATTATCGAACCTATAGAAGCGGCCAGTCCGTCAATGTGGACAATGGTCTTTGATTTGTGCTGTTTGATGGCGTTCGCAATCGCAGTTCCGTCAAAAACATTACCGCCTGGTGTATTGAGTCGGATATGAAGGGTCTCCGCCTTGATATCGTTCAAATCTTTTACGAAATCAGAAGCCTCGATTCCGAACCATCCGATTTCATCGTAAATATAGATAGTAGCTTCCTTGTCTGTCTTATTTTCAACCCGATAATTCCCTTTTGCTTGTGGTTTAAATGGACTGCGTTTATTCATTCGTTTCATGGTTGTCTCCTTATTTTTAGATGAATCAGATTCATCTGAGGCAGGCTCGAAAGTCCCGTCTCTTGATTTGCAATGGGATTTCGCTGATGCTTCGGT
Organism: Deltaproteobacteria bacterium; assembly: GCA_030604545.1. Classification (GTDB taxonomy): domain Bacteria; phylum Desulfobacterota; class Desulfobacteria; order Desulfobacterales; family JAUVVS01; genus JAUVVS01. Next base: position 4,535 of record JAUVVS010000054.1, read on the forward strand.
CCAGATCGTTGTTTTGTATCGAAGGGCCTGGAGTTCACTTCCCTTGTCCTCATCGTCATAAAGCCCATAATTATGGGTAATACACTTTCCATCATGCTTTTCGGCACATGCTTTTTGAGCAAACCCATCAAATTTATCCGGGTCCTCAAGTCTGCAACTATGATAATTAATCAATGGAATGGCTTATTCTCCTATAAAATATCTCTTGCTTTGTTCATTTGAATATGGTATGTATAAAAATATGAAAAAACTTAAATTACCTGATAGTCCCCAAACAATTTCCATGGGTTCGATTATTCATTGGAATAAACCAATTTCGAAACGTGATCGATCCGGAACTATACGAACCACGATTCTTATTATATGTGGTAAATGCAAAAAAGAACGATATTGGCGTCTTGATGTGGTTTTTAGAAAAATGAAAACTGGTCAATTTATTGGAGTTTGCAAAAAATGTTTTGATACTCTTACATGGAAAGAAAAACATCGTCCACACCCTGCTAATAGAAAAGTTAATAGTGCTGGCTATATAAGAATTTATAGCCCTAAAAATCCAATGGCAGATATGAACGGGGAGGTTTATGAACATCGCCTTGTAATGTCGCAAACTCTTGGGCGCCCTCTTAAAAAATGGGAGCATGTTCATCATAAAGACACTAATAGGGCCAATAATTCCCCTGAAAATCTTGAATTGGTTAGTACCCAACAAAATCAATCCCTTAAGGATATGACTACCAGAATCAAATATCTTAAAAAACTTCTTATTGAACATAAAATTTCTTTTTGATTTTCAGGGCAAAGAAAAAGGGCAATATGAACCGAGATAAATCTCGATGTGGAGTCCACATTGCCCCTTTATTCTCTTGTATTCCCTTTCAGCCCGTCGGCCTTCTGGGATGCCCTAATTTTATGTTTTGCTACTTAATAATTTAAGTCTATCCTTCATTTCATCTTTTGTTAGACTTGGAGATGGTCCTTTATTTTTAGCAAGATAATCTTCAAGTTTACTCAATGGTACTGTATTAACCATCACAAAAAGCTCATCTGCCAACGGGTTCGGGTTTGGGTCCATATCTTCAAATGCACGACATTCATTTGGGGTATAAATGGTCGAACCTACCATTATTTTATAAAATTCGGCCCTTTCTTTAGCGCTTCCCCTTAAAAGACCGGCAACATTATGCTTGAAATATAATTTTTCCTTCTGTTCCCTGGCCGTCAATAACTGCATATAATAATTCTGTTCTAATCGAATCAACCAAGGCAAAATAGAATCGGTGACAAAAGAAATCTGCTCGGCTTCAATATTATTGAATGAGGATTTTGTCAGATCTTTGAGTTTATGGGGTGGAAGGTTGAACCAGCGGGCTATTTCTGGGATTTGAAATTGTCTGGATTCTAAAAATTGCGAATCTTCTGGCGGAATGCCTATTTTTTCCGGCTTCATACCCTCTTCCAAGAGCATGAGGCGGTGGGATTGGCCTAAACCGCTGTAGATATCCGTAAGCGCCTTTTTTAGATTGGCATGTCCTTCCGTGCCTAATTTATTAGGATGGGTTATTATTACTCCTGGGTGCGTCCCCTGCCCGAAGTAAAGAGATCCAAACGTCTCCAGTGCCATGCCCAGACCAATTGACTTGCGGGCCATCGAGATGATGGAGTATCCGACAAAACCATCAAATCCGAGGCCGGGAACGTGCAAAATCCGGTCCCTTGACAGGGTTATATCGGATTCTCCGTCTACTCTAATCTCATAGACAAGCTCGCCACCCTCCATCTTAGGAGTTACACGATTCGGGGATATCGGCCAGAGCGCCACAATTTCACCATAACCGTTCCTGACCTTTTCCGCATAGCCATTACCCCACATCAGGATATGGCCCATCATTACTTCACGACCTGTCATAGCTGTCATATATGGATTCCATTGATCGTGCATAACGCGGTAGAGGGATCTATCATCGGCTGTACGCTTTAATTTATCCTCTTTTTGCATTAGATGAAGGGGAAGGGAGCCAACTGTACCGGAAATAAGGGAGATTGCGTTGTAAACAGCACTATAGGTGAGGGCGGTTGATTCTGTGACGGTTTCGCCTGACACCGACTGGGAACCTCTTAGGTTCCAGAGCGAGGTATCCCAACTTTTTTTATCTGTAAGGCTAAGATTTTTAATTTCGAGTCTTCTCAGGATACTCATTTATGCCTCCCAAGAAACAAACCAAGAGCCATTAGAATCAAACCTCCTATTGTATAGGCTACCCAGGGCTTGAATAAGTAAAGCCCATAACTCATAATAGCAAGACCACCGAAGACAAAAATATCCCGAATATCGACCGTTAAAAAGCTTTTGATTTTACCAAAAAGGTTCAAATAGGCCGCCTTTTGCTAAAAAATTAGCTTATGGGCATATTATGATAGATAAAAACAGGGAAAGCAATGGGGTAAACTTCCTAAGATTCCCTGAGAGTTCAGACTTTTTATATAAATCTCTGAACATTTATTTTTAGATAATAATCAATAATAATGCTTGACATTATTATATAATGTGGTTATTATAAATTTAATACAAATAGGAGAAAGATAATCATGGAAATAAAACACCCACTTACAGTAGTTTTAACAAAGAAAACTCATACGGCTCTTGCAAAAATAGCCAAAAAGGAAAGCCGGCCTGTAGCTCAAATGGCAAGAGTACTCATTGAAAGAGCGGTGGAAGATGATAACGATTAATGAAAATAAACTTGAGGCAATGATTAATGATGCTGTTAATAAACGCATAGAAAGCGTTGTCTATAAATTATCCTGTCAAAGCATAAAAGATACTATTGAACATCTCATAATTGGCGAATTTTATGAAGAAATACGCAATAATGTGGCAAAATTAATGAAAAATATTTATGATGGGATAATAGAAGCTAATCTTGTTTCTATAATAAGAAAACGCTTTCCACCAAATATTATTTATGTAAATGAAATTAAAAAACCTCTTCCCCAGATCGCATCATTTGGAGTAAAAGAAGTTTTTGCTTTGCCAACCGGCCCATGTATCTATTTTTTATGCAAAGAAAACCGAATAGTCTATATCGGGCAATCAATCAATATAGGAATGCGGATAGCACAGCATGTTTTGAATAAAAACTTTGATAGGGTATTTTATATGGATGTCAAAAAAGAAGATTTAAACAAAGTAGAATCCGAACTTATTGAATATTACGAACCAGAATACAATGGAAGACTATTTGAAAAAAATAATTCTGGACATGAGCAACAAAGAAGATGAATATTTAAGATGAAGGAAGGTTAGAGAGTGTTTCTTCTGCCTTTTTCTTCTTAGTAAAACGGCATTTATCAAACGAATCTTTTGTTATTCGCCACTGTCCCATAGGGGTCTTGACCGTTTTAAGATGTCCGTGTTCAATCCATAAATAAACCGTTCTTTCGCTCACATCAAAATACCAAGCAATTTCACTTACCCGATATGTAGGCTTTTCTGGCAGCTCGATCATGGATTATCCTTTAAAATCCTTCCCCAATTTCCCGATTATCCAAAATATGACAATCTAAGATTGATGCACGTGGAATTCTTATGGTTCCGGCCTTTTTAACGACTATAAGATGACCATGGTCAATCCATAATCTCACGGTTCTTTCAGTTACGGAGAAATAGGTCGCAACCTCGTCAATCCTGAATAGATCTTTTTTTGGTAATGTGGATTGATCTTCTTCTATCATTCCTTCCTCAAAGGTTGAAATATCAACTTTTTCTGTCTTTTCACTTGCCTTTTTATCTGTTGTTTGTTTTCTTGGTCTTCCTTTTTTCATGATATTTTTCCTTTTTTCTAATGATTTACTTCACGGGAGGTGACATTATCGCCATATCAAGCGATATATTTAATTTTGGGGCGGATTCTATGGCCTCAATTAATACATCGAAAGATTTAGCAATCTTATATCCATGCTTGATGTCATCATAAGAATATATTGAATGATTTGCTATTATTTTCAGGATTTTCTTTTCTAATTTAAGGTTATCCATTATAGCTCCTTTTATTGCACTTTTATCTCTTTGATATTTTCCATAATATGCCCCGCCCTGCTTCAATATTAAATTTCA
>JAUVVS010000128.1 GCA_030604545.1 Deltaproteobacteria bacterium
AGCTAAATATTTGACAAACGTGCAAGTCGTGTTGCCATTACATCCAGGGTCAGTCTTAAATTGGCGTTTGACTGAATATTTTTCTGCGCTGACTGAATAGCTTCAGTTTGTAAAAGAAGGCTTTTAACAGTAACCTTTTGAGAAGCATATTGAATCTTGTCGGCCAAGTCTTTATTGATAATCTTTTCCGGGTAATATTTGTAGACAACAAGATCCCTCAGCCATGATTTAATAATCTCTAAGGAGTCGAGAAGAATTTCCCGATTTTGTGACAGTCTTTCGGCAAATGCAAGGATCAAAGCGAGTGGTTTCGACGATAGAGATTCAGGTTGATCTAAGCCAATAGCTTTAATAAGCCAATTTCTTTTATTTATCCAATTTGTTTGGCTCATGGAAACGGCCTTGGTAAAACTTCCGTTTGCCATGGCCGCAATTATAATAGCCTCATCCGGATCAACTCCTTTCTCTTGAACCAGTAAAGCCTCAAGTATTTTTTGGGAAATCGGGCTGAATCTGATGTGCCGGCAGCGTGAGACAATTGTTGGGAGGAGGTCGGATCTCTGCATGGTAATAAGTATCAGAATCGTGTGATCCGGCGGCTCTTCTAAAACTTTGAGGAGCGCGTTGCCGGCTTCGGGATTCATAGCCTGGGCGTCTGATATTATAACCACACGTAACCTTGCCTCGTAAGGTTTCATGGCAAGGGTTTGGCAGAGGGAGCGTATTTGTGCAATCTTGATAAAATGGCCGGATGGCTTTATGTGAATGATATCAGGGTGATTGCCTGAATTTATTTTCTTACAAGATCTGCATTGATCGCATGGGCCGCTTTTGTTTTGGGCTTTTTTTTCATTCTGCATTTGGGTAATACAGTTACATGCCATGGCAAAAGTCATGGCGGCGGCCAGCTTTCCAACCCCTTCAATTCCTGTAAAAAGAAGGGCATGAGGTATAGTTCCCTTCTTAATGAAAGTGGTTAAAATTTGTATAGGCTGTTCTTGATCTATTATCGATCCAAATCCTGGCACAAATTAATAATCCACCCTTTCTTTCAGTTCTTTGCCACATTTGAAAAATGGAAGTTTCTTAGGATTTATTGAAACTTTTTCCCCGGTCTTTGGATTTCTGCCCGTATAACTTTTATAGTTTTTAACAAAAAAGCTGCACAGACCTCGAATTTCAACACGTTCTCCCCGTGCCAAGGCATCTGTCATACTATCGAAAACTATTTGAACCACCTTTGCCGCTTCTGATTTTGAGATGTTTGCATCGTTTTTCAAAGCTAAGATAAGCTCTAATTTGTTCATATATCCTCCTTCGCCCATTGGTAGATAGAGACCTTTGAAAAACGTCCCCTTTTGCCTCCCGCTACTAGCGGGAAACATTTTTCAAAGGTCTCAGATACTGGATAAAATATAATTCTGTTAGTTTCGTAGTTCTGAAATTTTTGCTATTTGTGGCAAAAAAAATTTGATCAACCGTCTTCGCTGATTAATGACAGATTGAGGGATTTAGGGATTCAATTCGCAATCCCTAAATTGGTTCCGGTTTATCCGGGTTGGGTTTTAAGTATCTGTTAAAACAGTATAAAAACAAAAACCTAACACCGAAAACTTAAAACCTAAAACTTGATGAATTCGTTTTTTTACGGATTCATCAAGTCTAATATCCATAACTTAATAAAAAGTCAAGCAGTTATAACAATATTTTGGGTAAAAATTCAATATCTTCCTCACTCACATCTACCCCGGCAGATTGTCCCATAGCTTCGATATTAACGAAGACACGATCCTTGCTGCTGTATCGGACAAAGACTCCAGTAATACCTGCAAATGGCCCATATACCACCATTACTCTGTCCCCTTTTCTTAATCGAGTGTCGGTTATGACCGAATTGTTTCCGGCCACAATTATCTTAAGTGATTCTATAGTCTCTGATGGAACAGGAACAGGTCCATCTTTAGTGCCGATTAAACGTACAGCCCCAATTGTCTTTACAATTTCAATATGTTCATGAGGGTTTAGATCGGTTTTTACAAATACATAGCCGGGGAAAAGGGGTGCTCTGACTATAACTCTTCTGTCGCGGCGCTTACTCTTTACCTGAATCTTTGGTAGAAAAACCTCCATTGATTTTTTTACCAAGCCTTCATTAACCACGTTTTCAAACCTGCTTTTAGTATGCAGGACATACCAGGCAGGAGAAAGTTTATTCATTGTCATTTTATTTTAAATCAGTCCAGATAATTTTATTTAATATCCATCTTTTTACTAATCGAGTTGAATATTTTATTCCTATTCACGGGTTGTAACACCTGTATATAATTCGCCGAACCCATAGAGATTAACCATAAATAGATATTTTTGTTCTTCAGCCTCATCTGTATAAATGACCTCAATTGACCAACACTGGGATTCATATAAGAATCCAACGCCTTTTTTCATATTTTCCTTATCGTAAATGTTACGTTCGTATTCGCCATATGTCGATAGGTTGTCTGATATTTTTAAAAACAAATGAGTGTAAATAGATTCTTTTCCATCTTGTACCGATTCACTTGAATCACGTTCATACCTGTGTTCAACAAATAGCTTGTCTCCGCGTTTATCAAATAATGTTGCCGCAATATTATGGGAAACAATCTCATCTTCATACTGCGACCATTCGGCATCAGCATCCATGGAAAAATATCTCAAAGGGACAAGTTCGAGAGTTCCCTTTATGGGTGAAAAGGGTTGTGGATCAGTTTCATTGGCTTTATTTATATCATAACTCTGTTCTAATTTAAAGCGCATAAACTGGTGATATTTGAAACTATATAATTCATTATTATCTTCATTATGATCATCTGTTTTTTTAATATATTCTTTCAATTTTGATGTAAAGGTGTTTGTAATTGAATAGGTGACAAGGTTATTTTTATTAATACGATCAACAGAATCAAAGGATGGATATTGATCCTGTATCTTTTCAGGTATGTAGGTATGGACAATCTGTGGCCTTACAGCATGCTTAATCCTATCAACGTTCTTTCCGTCTATATCGAATATTTTGTAAATTTCTGTTGAAAGATCTAACTTTGTATCATAAATTGTTCTATTTTGTGTTCTATCGTTTTCAGTTGGAGTGATTTCATATTCATCAACGTGCCATGCTGTTGTCCGAATTCCATAAGAGGGCTCTAAAGTGAAATAGTTTTTAAATCTTAATGGCAGATAGAATCTTGGATAAACATCTGTTCTGTGGCAACTTGTAATATATTGACCGGATGTGCCATCTTTCCTGTAAAAGTGTGTATATTCAGTATCGAGGTCAAAATAAAAAGGGGTTCCTAAAAAGCGCTGTTTTGGCCCGTCAAACTCGACAAACGGTAATTTCTGCAAGGTTGTATCCAGCTCTTCCTGACGTCGGATGATGACGTTATCGTACCAGCGTGTCTCAATATTCATACTATAACTGAACCAGCTTTTATTTAGATTGAGTCTATTAACCCTTGTTGAATCGTTATAATCGTCCAGTTCCCGGCCGAAGTTTTTATAAAAATACTCATCTGTTTCATCGAATCCCGTGTACCCATCCCTAAATTCATGAAGGTAGTCCTGGTCGCTTACAATGTCCATGTCAAGTTTGGCCGAGAAGCCTAAGGGCATTTCCTGATCATATTTCATCCTGAACCAGTATCGATCTGAGTTAGGTCTAAGCACATTATCATCTTCATATCCCCAGTCTTCGCTTGAACTTCCTGTTCCATCATCTATCTTCCTGTCGTTAAGATAGTCGTACATCAAGGTTCCTTTTGAATTTTTGCTCAAAATATAGCGATATTCTAAACCGACTTTATCTCCTCGATGCTGGAGGTGATGTTCATAGAAGGTGGCGTCTGAACTTTTATTTATGGCCCAGAAAAAAGGCTGAATATATTCTACACCATTTCGATCTGAATAACTCATTTGAGGCGGCAGTAATCCGGTCTGACGTTTTAGTTTTACCGGAAATACCATATAAGGCATGTACATTACAGGTATGTCTTTTATCCAGAAAGCAGCATGCTTTACAAAACCATATCCTTCTATCGTAATTTTGAGATTTCTTCCGGTAATTTTCCAGGCCGGTTTATCGCCGTCACAGGTTGAGATGCTGGCTTTGTCGGCAGTATAAGTATGTTCGCCGACTTTTTTAATCAGATCGCCTCTAATATAAAAATGGTTTTCTTTTAAAAATATGGTTCCATTGTAAATAATTCCAGTTTTGGTATCTAAATCAATCTCTAAACTGCTTCCGGTAAGGAACTCTTCTTTTGAGGTCAAGAATACATGCCCACTTGCGTCTACCTTCATAGCTTTGTAATTAAAACGGACAAAATCAGCGGAAATTTTAATGTCATTTTTTGTTATGGACACATTGCCACTTGCAATATATATATCAGCTTTTTCATCGTAAGTTATTTTCTCAGCATTAATATGCCATGGTTTATCAGAATCAGCATCAGGGAATCGATCATGAATCTTTTCTGAAGCATAAGCAGAAATTGCAACCATTATGGAAAGAATAAACGCAAAATATTTCATATATAAAATAATTTATTGTATTAAATTTGATGGTTTCGTAAAAATACTTTTTTTAACCACAGAGATCGCAGAGAACACAGAAAAATAATTATTATTAATGAGTTACCTCTGTGCCCTCTGTGCGCTCTGTGGAATTCTGACTTTTTACAGGTTCATCAAATTTAGGCATAACATCTTGAACACAATTGAAATTTCGACTATAAAGCAAAACAAAATGAAAAATCAAGATGTAGTTGTGAAAATATACCTTTTAATGATATTGGCATTTATTGGTTCTTAAGCGATAAAAAAGATCAGTGCGGGGAAAATGCATTTCGTTTAATATGAAACTTATGCTATTTATGAAAAAATAATGAATATTCTTATAACCAACGATGATGGTATATACGCAGAGGGTCTGTGGGCGCTTTATAAAAGGTTTGCAAAAAAGCATTCTGTAACGGTAATCGCCCCGGATCGCGAGAGAAGTGCTGTTGGGCATGGAATCACTCTGGATGAACCGCTTCGTGTAAGAAAATTTGAGCGGGATGACGGATATTTAGGATATGCCGTAAGCGGAACGCCTGTCGATTGTATAAAACTGGGTGTTGTAGAAATGCTCGATTCATGTCCTGACATGGTAGTATCAGGGATAAATCCCGGTGCAAATGTGGGTGTGAATATTAATTATTCCGGAACTGTGTGTGCAGCCAAAGAGGCTGCTTTATATGGAATACCGGCAATTGCAGTATCTATTCAGGGAAATCAAAGTGATAATTATTCTGATGCTGCTATTTTTATTGAAAAACTGACAATGAAAATTTTCAAAAAAGGACTTCCCTTTGGAACATTTCTGAATGTAAATATTCCGAACATTCCCATGGACAAAGTTGCCGGCATTCGGATAAGCAGACATGCTAACAAGCTATATTCGGAATATTTTAAAAAGGGAGTTGATCCTCGAAACCGTGAATACTACTGGCAGGGATGTGATAATCAAACTTTTGATAAGGATCTGGATATTGACGGAGCCGCACTTGGTGAAAATTTTATATCTATAACCCCCATCAAGTGTGATGCAACGGATTACAGCATAATTGATGATCTTAAGGGGTGGGGTATAAGCGAAATAGATTTTTTACAAAAGTTGTAAGTGTTTGGCGCTTAATAATCAATTTTGTGCTTTTTATGGCAAAAATAATTTTAACTAATTTGGAGCCATTAACCATCAATTGAAGATTTAAGATTTAAGATTTAAGGAATTCTACCATTTTTAAATAGTTCTTCAAATCCAAATAGTGGAGCGACACGCGGCGCAAGCGCCTGCGCTGCGCGAGCGACTTCCATAAATCTAAAATCATCAATCTGCGATCTACAATCCCTTGGCTCCGGCTTGTCCGGGTTAGGTTAATTGGAGATACAGCATGAAAAAGCAGTTTGTAAATACAATCAAGGTGGGTGATTTTATTGATGATATCTTTGTGTTATCAAAGAAATCCCTTGCGCAGAAAAAGGATGGAAATAATTTTTTAAATATTACCCTCTCTGACAGGACTGGAAGCATAAATGGGGTGGTATGGGATAATGTGGGTCAGATAATTGAAAGTACCACTTCCGGCGACTTTGTCCATATCAAAGGGAATGTAAATGAATACAGAGGATCGCATCAGCTGGTCGTAAAGAAAATGACTCCACATTCCGTTGATTCGATTGATCCATCAGATTATCTCCCGGTCACCAGCCATAACATCGATAATATGCTCAATCGTCTTAAGAAGATAACTTCAT
>JAUVVS010000158.1 GCA_030604545.1 Deltaproteobacteria bacterium
CCCCCTTTTGCCCAATTTCTGTGTCAGGCTCAAATTTTAATCCTCAAAATACTCAATGTATTCCTGTGGTTAAAATTTTCGCCTTCCTTGAACTTGAACAAAATTGAGCATTTTTCAAAGGTCTCAGAATCATTTTATTTTTCTTTGTGTCTTGGTGCCTTTGTGGCTAAATTGTTACAAAATGTTTACGATTGAAGGAGGTTTCTGGACTTGATGAAATAATCTGCACCCGACCATATTGTTAGCGCCAATGCACACCACAAAAAGAAAGAGCCAATTACATGAAAGTTGATCCCAAAGTATGGATAATGAATCAATAGTGGTATTATGGCGGAAATTTGAAAACCGGTTTTATATTTACCAAGGAGGGATGCTGAAACATCTCCTCCTTTTGCTGCAATAATATTACGTAGACCTGTTACGGCAAGTTCACGACCAATGATGATGCAAACCATCCACGCCGGCACCCACCCATGGGAAGCCAGCATTATAAAAGTAGAAGAAATCAACAGTTTGTCCGCAATCGGATCCATGATCTTTCCTAAAGTGGTTACAAGCCCTTGGCGTCTTGCGTAAAAACCATCTAAGAAATCCGTGATCGCTGCGGCGCTAAATAGAATTACAGCCAAAAAAGTGAAGAACTTATTTGGAAATATCATCAAAACCACAATCACAGGAATAGAAGCAACACGAAACAACGTTAATATATTGGGACGGTTTAAAATATTTTTTATTTGTTTGCCTTGAACCATTGTCTTTTATTAATTATTTCTTTTTGAACGCGATTCTAAAAACTTGTTTCTGCATTCGGTGCTGCAAAAATACAAATCTTCTCCATTAAACCTGAGGCGAACACCATTCCTTTTTGGAAAATATGCTTCACAAAAGGGATCTTTAATCATTATATCATCTATCTTGTCGGCTGATTTGTCAAAAACCGCTTTTCTATTCGCCGTATCTGGAAGCATCCATGATTTCAGCCCCCGGTAAAGAAGATAGATAACCCCAATAAATATTAATAATTTCAGCATATATATTGAACTGCAGAGACCTTTGAAAAACGCCCCATGTTACCGATTTCAAAGGTCTCTTGTCCTTTGCCCGTTATCATCAAGATTGTCAAGAAGATATTGCATATCTTTTTTTAAAACAGGATGAACAATCTTTGGATCTATATCACAAAAAGGCTTTAAGACAAAGCATCTTTTATGCATTCTGGGATGAGGAATTATTAGTTTTGTTGAATCTATCACAATATCGTCAAATAAGATGATATCCAGATCAAGAACTCGAGGACCATATTTAACAGTGTCATGGATACGTCCTGCATCTCGTTGGATAGATTGTAATTTGTTAAAAAGCTGAAAAGGATCAAGAATGGTCTCAATCTTAACTATAGAATTTACAAACCAATCCTGATCTTTGTAATCAACAGGTTCGGTCAAGTAAAACTTTGACTGTTTTTTTAAAGTAGATATTCTCGATTCGGTCAGTGTTGCTATACCATTTTTACAGTTTTCGAGTTTATCTCCCATGTTGGAGCCTACAGAGATAAAAGCAATATGTTTTTCCATCCCTTCACTACTCAACTATTATATTTCCAGGCATCTCCCCAAAGCTCGCCCTTATAAATAACTCTGGCGTCACCTTCAAGTTGGATATCATAAAATTCGGCTTCTTTCTCTTTAATATGAATTGTTAAATATCCCCCGCTCCTTGTTAAGAATTTTATGGGAGACTTTTTCCTGAATTTGTAAGCCATAACGATTGCACAGGCAATCGAACCGGTTCCACAGGCAAGAGTTTCAGCTTCAACTCCCCTCTCATATGTTCTAATTGAAATTGTGCCGTCTTCTTGTTCATATATAAAATTTACATTCGTGCCGACAGGAGCAAACTTTTTATGAAATCTGAGTTCTCTGCCCAGTGTAACAACATCAGCATTTTCGAAACTATCCACTTCGACAACCACATGGGGAACACCGGTGTTGACACTACTGACAGATAAGGGTCCATTTTTTAGTTCAATTATGTAATCGATTTCAATATCTGAGGGGTTAGGCATTTTTATCTTAACCCTGTCTTTTGAAACCCGGGCAGATATTGGACCCGCTTCCGTTTCAAATGACATGTCTGATTCTGCGATCTTTTTTAAAAATGCAAATTGAGCAACACACCTGGCGCCGTTTCCACACATTTCAGCGGCATTTCCATCGGAATTAAAAAAACGCCACTTAAAATCGAGAGTGTTAGAGTTTTCCACAAGTATTAACCCGTCAGCGCCCACTGACATTCTTCTGCGGCATACATTTTCTATAAATTTTGACAAATTCTTTTCGTCAACGACTTTATTTCTATTATCGATAATAATAAAGTCATTCCCGTTACCACTCATCTTATGGAAAGTAATCTTTTTCATAACTTAATCGTAATTTTTCAGCCACCAAGACACAAAGACACAGATGCCGCCTGTTGAGGGGGTATGGGTGGCGCCTTTTTACCACATCCCGGCAAAATAAAAGAAAAGATGATCATCATTGACAATTGCAGAACCAAGATTTTTTTAAAACTACTAAACTTTTGCATCTGAATCATAATTTATAAATTTTGTTAAAGTTTTCATCTCTTTTTCGATTTTCTTTTCAGCCTCATTTATGGCAGCCGTTACGTTTTCTGTTCCAGTTCCACCAAAGGATCTCCTGCTGTTTATCATCTTCTGTATAGTCAAGATGTCAAAAATATCTTCCGTAAATAAGGACGAAAAAGATTGTAATTCTTTTATTGCAAGTTCATGAAGTTCTTTATTCCTTGAAAGAGCATAGTTTACAGCCTTTCCAACACATCTGTGGGCTTCTCTGAAAGGCATTCCCTTATTTACAAGGTAATCGGCCATATCCGTTGCGTTTAAATATCCTTCAGATGCAGCCCGGCCCATTGCCTCTTTGTTTATCTTCAATTTTGGAAGCATATTGATAAAAATATCAATACATGATTTTATGATATCCACAGTATTAAACAACGGCCCTTTATCTTCCTGCATATCACGGTTATAGGCAAGTGGTAACGACTTCATAATGGTCAATAGAGAGACCAGATCCCCAAAAACACGTCCGGTTTTTCCGCGAACCAACTCGGGAACATCAGGATTCTTCTTTTGGGGCATAATGCTGCTTCCGGTGGCAAATGAATCGGGAAGTTCTATGAAACCAAATTCATATGATGACCACAAAATTAGCTCTTCCGACAAGCGACTGAAGTGCACCATGCAAATACTAGCCGATGATAAAAATTCTATTATAAAATCCCTGTCGGATACTGAATCGATGCTGTTTGCCGATACCTCTGGAAAGTAAAGAAGCTTAGCCGTATAATCCCTATTTATAGGGTATGTTGTTCCGGCAATGGCGGCACTTCCAAGCGGCATCACGTTTATGCGTTTTAAACAATCACCGAACCTGTTCAAATCCCTTGAAAACATCTCATAATACGCCATCAGGTGGTGTGATAAAAGAATCGGTTGTGCTTTCTGCAAATGAGTATACCCGGGTAAAATCGTATCAATGTGACTCCTTGCAACATTTACTATCTCTTTTTCGAATGTAACAAGGCCTTTCATGATATTTAAAGTTTCATCCCTCAGATACATCCGTATGTCCAGGGCCACCTGATCATTTCGGCTTCTTGCCGTATGAAGTTTTTGAGCGACTTTTCCCACTTCTTGAGCCAATCTTGTTTCAATGTGCATATGGATATCTTCCAAGCTGTCCTTATATTGGAACTCTCCCTGCTCTATTTCTCTTTTTATTTTTGAAAGACCTTTAATCAAGCATGAAGCATCCTCTTCGGTAATAATAGACTCTTTTGCAAGCATCTTACAGTGGGCAATGCTGCCTTCAATATCATAGGAATAAAGCCGTTTATCTATATCAATTGAAGCTGTAAAAGCCTCAACATTTTTATTTGTTTTTTCAGAAAATCGGCCGCTCCAAAGCTTTTCCGACATTTGTACCCCGTTTCAAAGGTTGAAAACACGAAATTTTATTTTTTTGTATTTTCGTATTTTCATGCTTTCGTGATAATTCTTTTTTGCCATTCGGTTGAAATTCGCTTCGCTGAAATTCAATTGTCATTAAAACAACTAATTTCTACTGAATTTCCATCGAATTTCTACTGAATTTCCATCGAATGACCAACTGCCAGTCTGGCCCCAGAGAAATAAGCTCCGTATTTCACCCCAGTACGATTTTCCGAACCTACGGGGCAGGCGGGGCAGGCACAGAATCAAAAAAGCTCAAAAGAAGACCATTTTAAGTGTCGTCCAATATTTCATCGAGACATGTTACAAGGGAGTCGATTTCATCTTTTCCTATGGTAAGTGGTGGGATAAATCGTAAAATATTCTCCTGGATGCAATTGATTAGAAAACCCTTTTCCATGCAGTTCATTACAACGGAGTCCCCTTTTTTTTTCAGCTTCATTCCTAAAAGTAAACCTATCCCGCGAACATCTTCAATAGATTCATGTCTGCTTTTCAGCCACATGAGTTTTTCTTTAAAATACTCCCCAACTTTTAAACAACGATCTATAATCTTATCTTCGGTAAGTACCTTGACAACCTCAAGTGAAGCAGCCGTTACTATGGGAGTGCCGCCAAATGTAGAAGCATGTGAACCGTGACCAAATGCAGAAGCAACATGTTCTTTAGCAAGCATGGCTCCAATGGGTAATCCGTTGGCAAGTGCTTTAGCCAAAGTCATTATATCCGGTTCAATTCCAAAATGCTCATACGCAAATAGCTTGCCCGTACGCCCCATCCCGGTCTGTATTTCATCAAAGATAAGAAGAGTACCTGTTACATCGCAAATCTGCCTTACATTTTTAAGGTATTCCGGATCCGGGCATCGAACCCCGCCTTCACCTTGAATAGGCTCTATAATAACTGCACATGTTGATGGTTCGATTTTATTACGTAATGCTTCTATTTCATTAAATGGAACAAAATCAAACCCCTCAAGTAAGGGCTCAAAACCCTTTTTTATTTTGTCCTGACCCGTAGCAGAAAGAGTTGCCATTGTACGACCATGAAAAGATTTATCCATGGCAATGATTCTAAATCGTCCTGTCTCCCCCTTATCCTTAAAATACTTTCTGGCTAGTTTTATTGCGGCTTCATTTGCTTCCGCCCCGCTGTTACAGAAAAAAACCCTGTCGGCAAAGCTATTTTCAACGAGCCATGATGCAAGCTCTACCTGAGGAATCGTGTAATAAAGGTTTGACACATGAAAAAGAGTGTCCGATTGTAGTGAAAGCGCTTTTGAAATCCCCGGGTGTGCATGTCCAATGTTGCATACGGCAATTCCCGCAACAAAATCGGTATAAACACGATCCTCGGTGTCCCAAAGAGTGCATCCGTTCCCTTTTTTAATTACAATGGGAAATCTTTTATAAGTTGTAGCGATAACTTTCTCTGCATTATTTATTATTTCGTTTTTCATATTTGATAGTTTGAATTAGTCTTTTTACGAATTCAGTAATACTTTAGCCCTTTGAAACCAGTTTATACAAATAAGCTTGAAAGGTGATTAAATTTTCAGCCGTGTAATTGTCTGAAAATTGGACACAGATGTCCAGGTGTCAGGTGTCAGGAGAAAAACGCAAAAGCCGGCCTGAAACCTGAAACCTGAAACCTGAAACCCATGTAAAGAGAAATTTTCATCTCACCAGATAGTGTCCAAAAAAAAGAGCTATTTTCAAAGTAAATAACGAGGTCTGTACTCTCACTTATGCGCGAGTTTTACA
>JAUVVS010000134.1 GCA_030604545.1 Deltaproteobacteria bacterium
GGTAACACTTTAGCCCTTTGAAACCAGTTTATACAAATAAGCTTGAAAGGTGATTAAATTTAATTATCTTTCAAGCGGCCTTGTTTTCAAACAGCTAAAATATCACGAAAGGGGAATAAATGCCATTCTGGAGTGTAAGAGAAGAACTCAGTCAAACAGAAAAATTGAGACGTTCTTATTATGAGCTTTTAAGGGATGATCTTGATCAATTCGTGGTTCAATATGCTCTTATCGATTCCTATAACAATTTTAGCAAAAAAAAAATCGTATATCCATTTGTCGAAAAAAGGGAGTTAAAGCCTCGTGCACGCATTCCTGATCTGGAATACGAACATCATAATAGTTTTCTGGTTATTTTTTCAGAAGAAACCATCCCTTCTGCTCATAAAAAGTATATAAGATTCTTTGATGTCAACAAGACCACCAAAACCAACCTTCTCCAATCGAAGGCTCTTCCTCTCTCAAATAAATTCGATAGAGACCAAAAATTCATGGATTTTGTCCATTTTAATAATTTTATAAAGATTTTACTTCCAATCGATTATGCTCTTCTTATTCAAAGAGATCCAGCCAGCAAGGCAAAGAATCGATATGTCCTTTCCCATTTTCATGTTCGAATCGATTGGCCGATCGCAGACGCGGCCGAGGATCTGGCCCAAAGGCTTCGCTATATATCAAAGGATATTTATGAAAAAGGGGAAAAGTGCGCAGAGGATATTCAGAAAAAATTTTTTGAGTATTATGGACTTCCGGTTATGGTAGGTGGTAGAAGGACGGCTGCTATTGTTGCAGCTCAGTACATGAGAAGATTTCAGCATATAACCACTGTTTATGCAGGAAGCAGTGAATCTAGGGCATTGATAAGAATTTCTGAAAGAGGAGTTTCAAAATTGGTTCTTATAAAACTTACAGCCAAAGAAATAGATCAGATTGTAAAAGAAAATAATTTCGCTCCGCTTACTTTTAAGAATAATTATATGATAGCACAGGAAGGCAAGGCCGGCATCTTTATTCTTCAGGTTACTTATTCCAATACTAACCAGGCCAGGATGCCTGACGACGGAAAGTTACGTGAAAATCAACCTGATCTAAACTGGCTGAAAGTGGCTTCACAACATATCCTTCCAAAACCTTTCAATGGGAAATATCCGCCGCTTTCGATCAATGTGATCTATACGTAAAAAAACACAAAAGCACACTTAAGCTACTAAGCTCCCATCTCTTTCATCATTGCTGTTTCGTCACAGTCGGGAAACTTTACGCACAGGATACAATCCGCCCAAATTTTTAGTGGAAGTTCAGATCTGTCTATTTGCTTGAAACCGAACTTTTTGAAAAAGTCAGGCCGGTAGGTGAGTGTGAAAACTCTTCTTATATTAAAAGATTTTGCCTCAGAAAGAGCGGTTTCGGCGAGTCTTGTTCCGATTTTATTTTTCAAATACTCTGGATGTACCGCCAGAGATCTTATTTCAGCAAGATCCTCCCAGCAGAATTGTAAAGCACAACATCCAATAATGCCATTTGCTTTATTATCCTCGTATACCTTAAAATCCCTTACATGATCGTAAAGCACGCTTAAAGGGCGGGGAAGCAACTCTCCTTTTTCACCATATATTTGAAGAAGACTATGGATAGCTTTTACATCCTTAATTGTCGCTTTTCTAATCATAATGACCTTTATATCACTTTTAAGGCAAAGCCGTAAAGTTCAATTTCAGTGGTATCGCTTTGGTTCTGTTCCTTTTTTAAAAAGGGCTTTTACCGCGTGTGATGAATCTTCAGACGCAAGGAGGCCGGTTGAAGGGTCCATCCTTACCAATACTACATCATCCGGAATATCAAAGTATTGATAAGTCTTGTCTTCAAGCGCCTTTTTCATGAACTCATTCCATATGGGCAGGGCTGCCTTGGCTCCAGTTTCCCATTTCCCAAGGGTAGTAAACTCATCTATTCCAACCCATACTCCTGCTGAAATAGATGGTGAGAAACCGACAAAAAGAGCATCTTTAAAATCATTTGTGGTGCCGGTTTTTCCTGCAACAGGATGATCAAGAAACCTTGCTTTTCTGCCTGTACCCTCATTGACCACCCCTTGTAAAATGTTTGTCATTATAGCAGCACCTGCACGGGACATGGCCACTTTTTTTACCGGTCTTGTGCGCCATATAATTCGCTCTTTGCGTCCAAGAACTTTCGTTACTCCGAAAGGCTTTATTTGTTTTCCCCGGTTGGGGAACACAGCAAAGGCGGAAACCAGTTCAACAAGTGTTATTTCTGAAGTTCCGAGAGCAAGGGAGAGATTTGTTGCAAGGGTGGATTCAATGCCGAGTAAGTGCCCAAACTGAGCAACTGAAGATGGGCCCAGCATTTCGATGAGCCTAACGGCTGGTATATTTTGAGAGAGTACAAGGGCATTTCTTAGAGTCATTTCTCCTTTATACTTTCTGGAAAAGTTTTCCGGTCTCCATTCATTTCCTTTTTTAACACCTTTAAAGGCTATAGGGGCATCGAGAATCATCATATTCTGAGGAAAACTTTGTTCAATTGCATGGGCGTAAACAATCGGTTTAAATGCAGATCCGGGTTGTCTTTTGGCAGATGTAGCCCTATTGAAAGGGCTTTTATAATAATCCTTCCCCCCGATCATAGCAAGAATTCCCCCTGATTTTACGTCCAAAGCAATAAGAGCACATTGCGGGTCTGGGTCTATTATTCCTTGCTGTTTCATTCTTTTTTCAAGATAAGGAAGGCCATTTTCCACTGCTTGTTCTGCTGCTTTTTGCAAATCAGAAGAAAGTGTAGTAAATACCGTGAGTCCGCCTTTATAGAGAAGTGATGAGCCGATAGAATCTTCTAAAAATTTCTTTACATAATCCACAAAATATGGAGCTTTTACAAAATTCTTATTTTGTTTTTCAAAATCAATCGGTTCTTTTAAAACATCGCTATAAGCTGCTTCAGTGATAATGCCTGTTTCTTTCATCTGTTTTAAGACAATGTTTCTGCGTTTAATTGATAGATTCTTATTAATCAAAGGTGAGTATCGGGAAGGTGACTTGGGCAAACCTGCAACCAGTGCGCACTCTGCAAGGCTTAGATCTTTTGCCGATTTTTTGAAAAATGTTTTGGCAGCAGATTCTACACCATATGCACCGCTGCCAAAGTATACCTGGTTAAGGTATAGCTCCAATATTTCATCCTTTGTATAGCGGCGTTCCAGCTGAAAAGCTAAAATCGCTTCCTTGATCTTCCGTATCAAGGTTTTTCGAGGCGTAAGAAAAAGTGTCTTCGCAAGCTGCTGAGTAATGGTGCTTGCTCCCTCAACAAACTCTCCCGCCCATATATCTTTGATAACGGCTCTTAAGATTCCTTTTAGGTCAACTCCGCTGTGTCGATAGAAACTTCTGTCTTCTGTGGCGATCAATGCCTCTTTAAGATAAAAAGGGATATCTTTAAGGTGTACAGGATCTCTCTTTTCTGCAAAAAGTTCCGCAAGGAGCACTCTGTCCGATGAATATATTCGTGTGACGGCAGATGGTCTGAAGGTTTCAAGGGATCGTATCTGGGGCAGGTCGTGAGTAAGTGCTAAAAATGCCCCCACTGCAGCCCCAAAAAATGCGCCGCCTATAAAAATGAGAAAAATGGTAATTTTCTTTTTGTTAAAATGTATTTTGAGCATGTTACAAGTTGCAAATTGTGTGTTTAGTGTTTAGAATTACAAAAAAATACATTAGGAGATCTCAGATGACTCAACATCAACACGATAATCATCATGAAACAGAAAGTGTTTTATCATTTGATGAAAAAATGATCAAATTACTTGAACATTGGATAAAGCATAATGATGATCATGCAAAAACATACAGGGATTGGACAAAAAAATCAAAAGATAATGATATGGCCCAAATAGGTTCTTTGCTCGAAGATGCCATCGATATGACAGCAATGATCACCAAGAAGTTCGAAGAAGCTTTAAAACTGATAGTTTCGTAAAAAGTCAGAAAAGTGACCTTCGCTGCTACTCATAATACGTTCAATTGTAATTTTCAAACTCTCCTGCCACGGCTTGGTATTTATTCCGAATTTATTTTTAATCAGTCTACAAGCAAGAGCGGAAAAAGCCGGTCTTTTTGCTGGTGTGGGGTATTCGGCGGTTGTAATAGGTATAATTTTTGGTGTTTTAATTAATCCATATCGACTTGCTGTTTCAAATATTTCTACGGCAAACCTGTACCAGGTTGTAATCCCCTCACCGCAATAGTGGTAAGTTCCCCAGTCGACTTCGGAGCCATTTCGAATATATGACACAATGGCCCAAATAGTCTCTGACAGATCAGCTGCACAAGTCGGAGATCCATATTGATCATCTACAACTTTTATGAACTTTTTTTCCCTTCCCAGTCGCAGCATGTTTTTTACGAAATTATGACCGTGTATTCCATATAACCAGGAGGTTCGAAGTATAATATGTTCTTTTAATTGGATTCTTACCTCATTTTCTCCGTCAGCTTTACTTTTTCCATAAATACTCAATGGAGATACCGGGTCTAATTCGTTATACGGAACTGTTCTATTTCCATCAAAAACAAAATCGGTTGAAATATGGATAAGGGGGGCATTTGTTTTGGCACAAACCTTGGCAAGATTGGCAGGTCCATCTTTGTTCACCGCAAAAGCAAGCCCATGATCTGTTTCTGCTTTATCAACGTTTGTATATGCAGCCGCGTTAATTACAATAGACGGTTTAAAAAGGGCAAATATGTTTTCGATTTGAGCTGTATTTGTAATATCTAGTTCAGGAAGATCAACAGCAAGAATCTCAAAATTACTGTGCTTTTCCTGCTTTGAGAGTTCCCATCCGAGCTGTCCTCTAGATCCGATTGCAAGGATTTTCATTATTTACTCCAAAACGGGAAGTTGTTCGGGAAGAAGATGAGAAAGGGGTGGATGTTGTTTGTCTTTTTTCGAAATTATCGGATCTTTAACCGGCCAGTCAATTCCTATGTCAGGATCAGACCAGATGATCCCTCCTTCATCGTGCGGAGCATAAAAATCGGTGCATTTATATAGGAAATGGGCTGTTTCGCTAAGTACGCAAAAGCCGTGTGCAAATCCTTCCGGTATAAGTACCTGGCGCCTATTTTGATCCGACAAATGAACACCTGCCCACTTTCCAAATGTTGACGAACCGGGTCTAATATCAACAACCACATCAAATATTTCACCCGTGAGTGCCTGGACAAGCTTTGCCTGGGGGTGTTTAATCTGGTAGTGCAAACCTCTTAGGGTACCTTGCATGGAAAAAGAAAGGTTGTCTTGAACAAAGACTCTATTAATTCCGGATTCCTTATATCTGATCTGATTATATGTTTCCATGAAAAAACCTCGGTTGTCCCTATAAATGTCAGGTTCAATAATTAGAACACCTTCAAGTGATGTGAGGATAATTTTCATGACAGCTCCTATGAGACCTTTGCAAAACGCCCCCTTTTGCCCAATTTCTGTGCCTGCCCCGTGAAATGCGGAGCCTATTTCTCTGGGGTCAGCCTCAACATTTTGCACGAAGTGAAGCTTTAGCGCTATCCTCAAAATACTCTATGTATTCCTGCTTGCCCCGTAGGTCCGGCAGATCGTACTGGGGTGGTTAAAATTTTCGCCTTCCTTGAACTTGAACAAAATTGAGCATTTTTCAAAGGTCTCCCTATATAGTGCTTGACCGAAAACGGGGTTTTTGGTCAAAAACTATATATGTTGTTTCATCAAAATATGCAAATTAAAATATATATCAAATTAAGTCCTTATTTTTCATGATAATTGAAATACTTCTTGACTTAAGCACTAAAATTTATTTTTATTCTCTGTTAATAATTCTATTAAGGAGAATCGCTATGATTAAATTAAATTTTTCAAAAAGTGATCAATTTATAATCTATCTGTTTGTTCTATCGTTATTAGTCCTATCCGGTTGTATAAGCACTTCAAAATACCAGGCCCTGCAAACTGAGTATGATTCGTTACAAACTGAGCACGACGCATTAAATAAAGAAAAGAACGAACTCCATGCAGAGGTTGATGAACTTCAGAAGGAAAATATAGAGTTGACCAGTCAAAATGAAAGCCAAATAGAAGTATCGCAAACTATGATTGCTGATTTCAAAGAAGAATCACAAACCACAATAGAGGAACTCA
>JAUVVS010000043.1 GCA_030604545.1 Deltaproteobacteria bacterium
AAGGGTGGGTGTAACCCGGCGCCTTTATATAGAAATATTGAAAATAACAAAGTGGTAATCAAGACAAATGACATTCTTGATGGAAAACAGTATTTTGATTTTTCCGGGAAGGTTTAATAATGACTTTAAAAGAAATTGCATTGAAGAACTTGATACGTCGCAAAGGCAAAGTAGCCTTTATTCTTGCCGGGCTTGTCATTGGTGTATGCACTGTGGTTACCATTATAAGCCTTATGGAGGCAATGACCAGTGACATTAACAAAAAGCTTGAAAAATACGGAGCGAACATCCTGATTGTTCCTAAATCAGAAAAACTTACCCTTACCTATGGTGGAATTTCTCTCGGGGGCGTTGCATTTGAGATGGAGGAAATCCGTGAGAAAGATCTGGTGCGAATAAAATCGATCAAAAATGCCGCCAATATTGCAGCAGTGGGTCCATTAGCTTTGGGTGTAATTAATGTTGATAAACACAAAGTTCTGCTGGCAGGAGCAGATTTTAAGGCTATAAAGATTTTAAAACCATGGTGGAAAGTAAAAGGAAATCTTCCAATCGAAAACGAAGTTATTTTAGGAGATGAGACAGCCCGCATTATAAATCTAAGAACAGGAAGCTTTATCGAAATCAATGGTCAAAAACTCAGAGTTTCAGGGGTTCTCCAACCCACCGGCTCCCAGGACGATCAACTGATATTTTCACGTCTCGAGACAGCCCAATCCTTACTTGGTAAAGAAGGGCGCATTTCCATGGCTGAGGTTGCAGCTCTTTGCACAGCCTGCCCCATTACTGAAATGGTAAAGCAGATTTCAGATGCTCTTCCCAGTGCCAAAGTGATGGCTATTCAGCAAGTTGTAAAGAGCCGCATGGAAACTTTATCCCAATTTAAAAAATTATCTTATGGAGTTTCCGCCATTGTCATACTGGTGGGAAGTCTTGTTGTATTGGTAACCATGATGGGCAGCGTAAGGGAACGCACTAAGGAGATCGGAATCTTTCGGGCCATCGGTTTTAGAAAGAGTCATGTCGTTCGGATCATATTTATCGAAACCGCCATTGTCTCTGGTTTTGCCGGAATAATGGGTTATCTGTTGGGCTTAGCAGCAACAAAAATTGCAGTTCGGTTTTTTACAGAGAGCCAGTCTGTATCAATTCCCATAAATTTTGAATTGGCGGGTTGGGCCATTGTAATGGCTGTATTAGTGGGCCTTGTTTCCAGCGCTTATCCGGCACTTATAGCAGCCCGGCTCGATCCAAACGAAGCTTTGCGGGCCCTTTAGGAGATAGTTTATGAGTTTTATCGTAGCAGAAAATCTTGTTAAACAATATGGAAACGGTGATGCCACAGTTTCAGCCATTTCCGATATAAGTTTTCAGATCGAATCGGGTGAGTTTATTGGGATAATGGGGGAATCGGGAGCCGGTAAGTCAACGCTCCTTTCCATTATGGGAGCTATGAACGCTCCCACTTCCGGTAATTTTATGGTTGACGAAATTGATGTTTACAGTCTTAGACAGGAACAAAGAGCAGATTTTCGAAGAGAGTTTTTAGGGTTTGTTTTTCAAAGCTTTCATCTTTTGTCCTACCTTACAGTCGCAGAAAACGTCATGCTTCCATTGACTACGGTTAAAGCCAGCAGGAAGCAAAAACGAGCTATGGCAGAAGAAGCCCTTAATAACGTTGGTCTGAACGATAAAGCAAATCGATTACCAAGCCGGATATCAGGGGGAGAAAAGGAGAGGGTGGCGATCGCTCGCGCCATTGTAAACGAACCACCTGTCTTACTTGCCGACGAACCTACGGGGAATCTTGATAACAAGACGAAACATAAAATTATGGAATTACTCCAAAAATTAAACACAAGAGGCGTGACAATTGTAATGGTTACCCACAGTCTACAATGCGCTAAATATGCTCAGAGAATACTTTATGTATCTGATGGTCTTTTGGTAGAAAATGGTTGAATTCCTGATTATGTGATTCGGGTAAACTATCATTCCTTTTCCGGGAAAGAATGTTCAAAAATCAAATTGAACCATTATGGTATGCGACAAAAATTAAAGGGGATTGAGATAAATGGCAAGAAAAAAGGAAAGAAAAGCTTATAAACCAAAACTGAATTATAAGAAACAGGAGCCCTCCTATTTGATTATTTCAGCCGCTATTACAATAATCTTGTTAGCGGGTCTTATTGTTAAAATAGTCTTTTTCCCGGCTAACATTCCTGTGAGCAGCACCGAAATTCTTGAAACCTCATCGCGAATAGAAGGATCCATCGATGAGCAGGTTAAGCGGATCGCCTCAAATTTTAGTTGCGCCTGTGGCGGTTGTGGGGAACTTCCTCTAGTTGAGTGCACCTGTGATATGCCAAGAGGTGCACAGGAAGAGAAAGCCTTCATCCGTAACAAGCTCATGGAGGGATTTGCAACAGACAATATTATAAGATTGGTAGAGAAAAAATACGGATATAGGATAACATGATAAGATTGATGTGGAATGTTTAACCCCTATTGAAATTGTCAGGGCCATGGTAGGATTTTATCCATGCATTTCAAAAAGAGAAAAGAACTGATGAAAAAGAAAATATGGATCATAATACTTTTGCCTTTTGTTATAACCCTGATAACCCTCAGGATCATTTCATATGATAAGCCGAAAAGTAATTTATCAGGGGATAAAAATGCGTATAGCTTGGAAATAGATCGTTTGTTTCGTGACATGGGAGTTCTCAAAGTTCCTCACATAGCACCGCCCGTTGATTTCAGTCTTTTGGACTTAAATGGCAACAAAGTTAGCCTCTCTGATTTTAAAGGAAAAATTGTGTTTCTTAATTTCTGGACCACATGGTGTCCAGGCTGCCGTATCGAGATGCCTGCCATGGAAAAATTACATAAAAGGCTTAAAGATAAAGATTTTGCAATGATTAGCATTAATATACAAGAGCCTGTCTCTGTGATAAAAAAGTTATTCAAAGATTATAGGTTAACGTTCACGGCTCTTTTGGATTCAAAAGGAGAATTAAGCGACCCATTCGGGATAAGGGCCATCCCGACAACTTTTATTCTAAACAAAGATGGAGGTATGATCGGCAAGGCATTGGGCCCACGTGAATGGGACAATAAAAAATCGATCGCTCTGTTTGAGCGTTTGATGGATGAAAGTGATTCAAGGGTTTGAAAAGCAAATTCATTGTCTGATCATTCTCTCCGTCCCTTTGCTGAACAGAATTGTATAGAGGACAATAAAATAACTAACCATTTTTTTATTCTATACACATGGAATGTCAAAGATCCCAAACCCAATATTCCATTATTCCAATGGCGAGCAGAGCGAACCAGGTTTGACAATCTACTTATAAATCAGCCGCGGAGCCTCCATCATCACTTTTGTATCCGGAGGCACCGATTCCGTTAACCAGACATTTCCGCCTACCACAGAGCGCGCACCAATGACGGTTTCTCCCCCCAAAATTGTAGCTCCTGAATAGATGATAACATCATCTTCTATGGTTGGATGCCTTTTCTTGCCCCTTAAACTCTCCTCTGCATCCTTTGGAACTGAAAGGGCGCCCAGGGTTACCCCTTGATAGATACGAACGTCTTTGCCGATCACGGTTGTTTCTCCAATAACAACGCCGGTACCGTGATCAATAACAAAACTTTCACCGATTTCGGCACCTGGATGGATATCTATTCCGGTTATACTATGGGCATGTTCCGTCATGATACGGGGAAGGAGGGGTACATCCATTTCAAAAAAAATGTGAGCCACCCTGTAAATGGTTATGGCATATATCCCTGGATAACTGAAAATGATTTCGTCATAACTTTTTGCAGCAGGATCACCCTCATATGTTGCCCGAACATCCGTCGCCAGTGTTTTCCGGATTGACGGGACTGCCTCCAGAAAATCAAGGGCGATTTTGTGCCCCTGATTAATACACTCGGTGCAAGGCTGGTTGTATCTGAAGCAATCGTGACGAATGCTGTGAGTTATCTGATCGGAAAGTATATCAAAAAGAACGGAAGTCGATTGGCCCATATTGTATTTCAAATTGATCGGATCGAGTTTTTCCTTGGTAAAGTACCCCGGAAAAAGGATCTCCCTTGATATATTTATTATTTCATTAACCGATTCTTTAGATGGAATCGGTTCGTTGTTAATATGAGTATAACATTCCTTAGAATCACAGCTTTCAATAATTTTGTCGGCTTTTTCCGGAAGCTGTTCTTTATAATTAGCGGCAGATTCGGCTTCTATTCTGCATTTCTCTATTTGTTCTTCTAATTCATCGACCATTTTAACTACATCTCCTTTAATGATATATATTAATATCATGCACCCCTTAAGGGTTTTCTCCCGTGCTCGTGAACGTGTATGTTTACGTTTACGAACAAATAAATAGATCGGAAATTGGCATTGCCGGACAGATTGTTAAACGGACTTCATTAAGCTTGGGAACCGGATATGCCGTAACTTTTGAACGTTACCAAAATATTACCTTCAATTGTTTTTTAAAATACCCATGCCGAGACGATACCACCGTGCAATTATAGCCGGTGAAATGCCCATACAGTAAACCGCAATAATTAGCTGGTTAATCAGCGTGGTTTTCAATATGCCTAGATTCAGCCACCGACGGGGTGATGTTAAGACCGGCACGGATAGAGTTACTATTTTTCCTTTTCTTTTCAATTGCCTTATCAATTCAAAATCTTCCATTATCGGTATCATAGGAAATCCACCCACCTCGTGAAAGAGCTTTGATGAAATAAAAATCGCCTGGTCGCCATATGGCAATCTAAGGATGCGGGAACGCCAGCTTGCAAGGTGTTCAATAAGGCGCAGTGCAGGCGCAGGTGAGTCGATGCGAAGTTGAAATGCGCCGGCAATAATATCGGGTCGAGCAAGAGCTTTTAAAATATACTCATCAAATTTTTCCGGCAGCTGTGTATCAGCATGTAGAAAAAGAAGCACTTCACCATTCGCTTCAGCAGCGCCTCTGTTCATTTGTCTTGCCCGTGGCGGTGAACTATTGATAACCTTTGCCCCCAGAGATTTTGCCAGGTACACAGTACCATCATTACTACCTCCATCCACTACAATTATATCTATGTTTTTCTCTTTACCAACACTGGATATAGTTTTTTCAATGTTCTCAGCTTCATTGATGGTAGGTATAACAACCGAAATGCTCGCCGGCTTGAAATTGTGATTATTTATATTATACATTTGTTCCCATATTGGGAGATCCTCAGGGCGGTCAACATCTTCCAGAAACTCTAATAGAGAATATCTTAATTTTAAACGCCTGGCAATCCTTGTGGTTGCATTAAGAACATTACCTGTTCCCCATTCTATGCCGTTAAAAATGTGAGGAATGGCTGATGATAAAGACTCCCTTCTCAATCCTATTAAATAATAGCCGCCGTCTTTGGCCGGGCCTAGCACCATATCTTTTTGTTTAAGGGTATCGAAGGCCTTTTGAATGGTTATATGAGTTATATCCGGAATATCAGTACCTATAAGAACGGCTGCAGTTGCCCGGGACCTGAAGGCATCTTTGAAGGAATGTTTCATACGCAATCCAAGATCACCTCTCCCCTGGGATCGATAATCAAAATCGGGGCCGAGCCAGTTTTGCATTAGATTTTCATCACCACCTTCATAACGGATCTCAACGCTTAATTTATGTGATGTTGTTAATCTTTTCACACGTGACAGGGTGTGTTCCGTCATTTTACGTTGAAGGTCTGCAGCACCTTCCGCTCCGAGTAGAGGAATAAGCCTGGTTTTTGTTGTTCCAGGATCAGGGTAACGTGTAAAAATTATTAGCCGCTCGTTGTAACTCATCGGTTTATCCCGATGCATGCTAACATCTCCTTTTATCCTCAATAATTTTTATAAATCAAGTTAATCTCGTTAATCCTGTCTAAAAATAGCTGAACTATTACCGTCTCTTTTAATCTTTTTAATAATTTTGGGGATAAAGAATGAAAAAACAAATAGTGCGATGGAAAAAAAGACTTTAAAAGAGACCAACTCACCCCAGTTCCCCGAGGCCCAGACCTCTTTCAGGGTTCCGATGAAAAAGGTGAATATAAACGTCCCCACAATAATGCCTAAGCCCGTTCCCGCGAAATAGTCCCAGAATTGTACTTTGGTCAGCCCCATACCAAAATTCATGGGCGTAAACGGAAAATAAACAAGCCTAAGATACAGAACTGTGGCAAATCCGTTACGCTCGATAGCGTCATCATATTTTTTCAGTTTATCACCGATAAGCGAAGCGGCAAAATCTCTTCCCAGAGTCCGGCCAATGAAGAAGGCGGCGCTGGAACCAATCATAGCCCCAATCCATACATATAAAAATCCCCAATAGGATCCGAATATGGCGGCCCCCAGACCGGTCAACAGGGTACCTGGTAAAAACAGGCAAACTCCCACCGCGTAAATCACAATATAAATCAGCGGAGCCCATAAACCAACGGCTTCAAGGAAGCTGCTCAGTTCTTCTGCCGTAAGATAATTTTTTATAGGTGTGTAACGGATCAGGAAAACGGCCCCAATAATAAAGGATGCAAAAATAATAGCCTTTATCGCTGCTCTCGATTTGTTTTTAGGTTGTTGCAAAGTCTCTTCCATTGTATTATTCCTTATTATCATCGAATACGACCTATGTCCCGTGGACCCCAGCTTCCGGACTTATAAAAATGGAGCATTTCTTCCCTGTTGCCACAGGTTTCGCACTCAGATACTATGGGTGTCAGAAAAGACCAGCACTGTTCGATTCCGTCCTGTCGCCAGAAAAGCATTTGATCTCCCAACATACAGTCTATCAGTACTTTTTCATAGGCATCCAGAATGGGACCGGTATATTTTTGATGATAGGAAAAGTCCATGGTTACAGAACGCAAGCATACCTGAGCACCTGGATTCTTTGTCTGAAAAGTAAGGGTTATTTTCTCATCAGGATAAATACCAAGTGCTAATCGATTGGCTTCAATGGTTTCTCCCAGGGTTTGACGAAACATGGAATGTGGAACCCCTTTAAACTGAATTGCGATCTCTGTTAACTTCTTGGCCATTCGCTTACCCGATGTAAGAATAAATGGAACGCCTTGCCAACGCCAGTTGTCGATAAAAACTTTCATCCTGGCAAAGGTTGGTGTCAGAGAGTGAGAGTTTACACCAGGTTCATCTCGATAGGCCGAGACCGTTTCACCGTCAATTTCGCCTTGACCATATTGCCCGAGCACGATGTATTCGTGGAGTTTTTCAATGGGGAACGGTCTCAAAGAGCGAAAAACTTTTACCTTCTCATCTCTAACACGGTTGGTTTCAAACTGGGAGGGTGCTTCAATGGCCGTAAGGGCAAGCAGTTGCATAATGTGATTTTGAAACATATCTCTAATTACCCCTGCCTGTTCATAATAACCAGCCCGATGTTCAACGCCCAAAGTCTCTGAAGCAGTGATATTGACATGGTCAATATATCTACGATTCCAAATCGGTTCAAAAATAGCATTAGCAAAACGAAATATAAGTATGTTCTGGACCGTTTCTTTTGCCAGATAGTGATCTATCCGGAATATCTGGTGTTCTTTAAAATATTCTTGAATACCATAATTCAGCGCTACGGCAGTTTTAAGATCCCGGCCGAAGGGCTTTTCAACAACAATACGTGACCACCCGTTTCCGTTTTCTCTTTCTTTTCCAAGACCTGCCTGCCCCACCATTTGGGCCAACTGTTTATAAAGAGATGGCGGAAGGGCAAGATAAAAAATCCTGTTTCCCTTGGTGTTATGTTTTTGGTCCAGCTCTCTAAGGGATTCGGCCAAGCTTATTAAGGAAGTTAAATCCATATAATCAACAGATCGATAACTTAGGGCGGCAGCAAAGGACGGCCATTTAGAGTGATTCATAAGTCTTGCAGCTACTAAAGCATCTTTCATCTTGTTTCTGAATTGTTGATCGCTAAGCTTAGTCCGACCGCACCCAACGATGCTAAAGGAATTTGGCAGACCATCGTTTAAATATAAATTAAAAAGAGAAGGGACCAACTTTCTGGCCGTCAAATCCCCTGTGGCGCCCATAATGACAATGGTGCATGGCTCAATGCCTTTGACTCCTAGGGACTCTTTTGCAGGAAGCTCTAGATGAGGTGCGCTGGCCTTTATGATTTCCTCCATACGAATGTTCTCATTTTTCGTATCATTATCCATGTGATTTTCCTTTATTTAATTACTATGTTTGATGAATTCGTAAAAAGTCGAATTCATCAATAATCACGAAAACATGAAAGAGAGAAAGCATAAAATTCTACTCAGTTGAAACCACCGCATGCCCGCCAAACTCCCTTCGAAGGGCTGCAAGAACTCGATCCGTAAAAGGGTCCTCTTGTCGGGAACGAAAACGTCTTAACAAGGAAAGGGTAATAACATTCGCCGGGACGCCGGAGTCCAGGGCCTGTTGGATTGTCCATCTCCCTTCTCCTGAATCTTCTACGTATCCCTTAATATCGGTAAGTTTTGCATTTTTTCTAAAGGCCTCTTCGGCAAGTTCCAGTAACCATGAACGAACAACACTCCCCTGGTTCCAAAGGTGGGCAATTTCCGCATAGTTAAAAGACTCCGAATAATCAGAGGCTTCTAAAATTTCAAACCCCTCACCATAAGCCTGCATCATGCCATATTCGATTCCGTTGTGAACCATTTTAACAAAATGTCCAGCGCCCGTGGCTCCGCAGTAAAGATAGCCTTCCTCAGGAGCCAGGGTTTTAAATATCGGCTCGAGCTGTTTGAACGTTTCTTTATCTCCACCAATCATCATGCAGTAACCTATTTTAAGCCCCCATATCCCACCGCTGACACCGACATCCATAAACCGGATACCTTTTCCGTCGAGTAGTTTTGCCCTGCGGATATCGTCTTTATAGTAGGTATTTCCGCCATCAATAACGATGTCACCCGGGGAAAAGAGATCTTTGAGCTGATGAATATGATCATCCACAGCCTGGCCAGCTGGAAGCATCACCCACACAATACGAGGAGTTGAGAGCTTTTCGGTTACTTCATAAAGAGAATACGCTCCGATTGCTCCATCTTCAACCAGTTGATTTGTTTTTTCAGGCGAACGGTTATAAGCGACCACCTGGTGGCCCCCCCTTAAAAGCCGTTTAGCCATATTCATTCCCATTCGTCCAAGACCAATCATGGTTAGTTTCATGTTTAGCCCTCCTTTCCTCCATTCCTAAAATTATTTCACATTAAGAGACCAGTCGTAATGAAGATATTTAACCTTGATTGACATATTTCTTCAATAAGGTTGCGTAGATGCTATGATCCACATAAATTGCAGACCAACCTTCCGACATCAAACCCACAGGGCCGAAGAATATGAAAAATGATAGAATAAAAAGTGTTTTCAATTGTCTCTTGAATCTTAATAAAAAAACAAAACCTGAACTCAGGTTTCGATTGAACCACCTCATGTGAAT
>JAUVVS010000153.1 GCA_030604545.1 Deltaproteobacteria bacterium
CAGGGAGAGGTTCAGACCGGTTTCGCCCTGGCCAGGATATAGGTAAGCCGGTCAACGTTAAAGTAGAAGGATTTGAAAAGCGTTCTATTTAAAACGATAAAAAGGGGGTATTAATGATCAGTCTCGAATTTCTAAAAAAAGTCAAAGTATTCGATGGCTTAAATGATGATCACCTGTCTGATGTTATGGGCTGCTGTCAGGAAAAGGAGTATCATCATAGAGACAGACTTTTTGGTGAAGGAGATGATGCTATCCACGTGTGGGTGGTAATGGATGGACAAGTCGATCTTCGTTTTGATTTGCCGGGGCGTCCTACTTCAAAAGAAAACACTATCTCCTCCATATCAGCATATAAGACCTTCGGGTGGTCAAGTCTTGTACCACCGTACAAATACGGACTTTCTGCTTACTGTGCCACCAGAAGCTGCAAGGTATTAAAAGTAGAAAAAGAATGTCTTACAAATCTTTTCGAGGAAGATACCCTCATCGGTTATAGGGTAATGTCCAATCTGGCCGCGGTCGTCGGTGAGAGGTTTGATCAGTTACAAGATTCGACTTTGCCCGCTCCCTTTGCCAAGGTAAAGATCAGCGTTCATATGGCAACGTGCGGAATTGTTGCCGGTGCTCGTGAAGTAATGACTGCACTCATGGATGAGATGGCCCGGTTAGGACAGAAGAACATCGAAGTAGTATCCTCCGGATGCCTAGGTATGTGTAACAGTGAGCCGAATGTAACGATAGAGATCCAAGGAGAAGAACCGGTTATATATCAAAAAATGAACGCCGATAAGATGCGCCAGGTCTTCAATAGCCATGTCCTTAAGGGTAAGATTCTATCCGATTTTGTAATAACCAAATAAGGGATTGTAGATTGCAGATTGATGATTTTAGATTTATGGAAGTCGCTCGCGCAGCGCAGGCGCCGCGTGTCGCTTCGCTGTTTTGAATAAAAATGGAAAAATTCCTTAAATCTTAAATCTTCAATTCAAACGATCTGCAATCGTTCGAAATAGAGACACAATACCGGCTAAAATTTTTTGCCACAAAAAACACAAAAGCACACTTAAGGTACTAAGGAGGTATTAATGATCAGTCTCGATTTTCTGGAAAACATCGAACTTTTCAAAGGCCTGGATGATAACCAGCTTGCTGCTATACAGGAATGTAGTGAAAAAGTTGAGTATCAGCGGGGAGATAGACTATTTGCTGAAGGAGAGGAGTCCAATCATCTGTGGATTGTAAAAGCAGGACAAATCGATCTGCGTTTTGATCGCCCGGAAGGACGACCCGCTTCGAAAGAGGATCCCATATCATTCATATCAGAAGCAAATCTTTTTGGATGGTCGAGCTTTATTCCACCATACAAATACAGACTTTCAGGTTACTGTGCTTCCAGAAAGTGTGAAGTAGTAAGGGTAGAAAAGGAGAGGCTCAGCACTCTTTTTGAAAAAGATGCGAGGATCGGATATTTGGTTATGTCATACGTTCTCCAAGTTATTGGAAAGCATTTTTTCCAGTTTCAAGGCGAAATCGCAAAGCGCAGAGGCCACAATATTTTGAGCGGTTGGTGATATAAGCGCTTAGGAATAATTTTAACCAATTTGAAGCTATTAACTATCAATTGATGATCGCTTGAATTGAATATTTAAGGAATTATGAAAGTAAATGGCAAAAACATACGGCCCATATGGCTGTGCCATGACTCAAAGTTAGTAAAAATAATTGACCAAAGACGGCTTCCCCATGAGTTTACTATTAAGGAACTGCAAACAGTCAATGATGTCATAATGGCTATAGAAAAGATGTGTGTTAGAGGTGCGCCTCTTATAGGCGTGACAGCAGCATATGGTTTGTATCTTGCAATTTTAAATGCACCGGTTAAAACAGTTGGGGATGATTATTTAATAAAAACATGCAACAAGATAAAAGCAACCAGGCCTACGGCGGTTAATCTCGCCTGGGCTGTGGATAAGGTTTTAGCCGAAGTGTTAAAAGCCAAAACCTCCACGGAAAAGATTGATGTGGCCCGTAAGGCAGCTGGAGAGATCGCCGAGGAAGAAGCTGAAAGGTGTAGAAAAATAGGTGAACACGGTTTATGCCTGATTGAAGAAATCAAACGTAATCAAAAAGAAGGAACCGTAAATCTCCTTACCCATTGCAATGCAGGATGGCTTGCCTGCATAGAATACGGCACGGCGACTGCACCAATTTATGCGGCGTTTGATAAGGGCATAGATATACATGTATGGGTGGATGAAACAAGACCTCTTAACCAGGGAGCGAGGTTAACGGCATGGGAGCTGGGTAAGCATGGTATCAAACACACGGTCATAACAGATAATGCCGGAGGGCATCTCATGCAACATGGTATGGTTGATATTGTGATTGTTGGTACGGATAGAACGACAAGCACTGGAGATGTTGCAAACAAAATTGGGACATACCTTAAGGCTCTTGCAGCCAAGGACAACAACATACCCTTTTATGTGGCCCTCCCGTCAAGCACCTTCGACTGGAAATTAAAAAACGGCATTAAAGAGATCCCCATAGAAGAACGCGATTCTGACGAAGTAAGGTATATTCAAGGTTTTGATAAAGGCAAAACAAGAAACATCCTGATTCCCCCGGAAAGCAGTTCTGCTGCAAATTATGCATTTGACGTAACACCTGCCAGGCTTATTACCGGTTTTATTACTGAAAGAGGGATTTGCAAAGCAACGGAAGATGATATAAAAAGACTATTTCCTGAAAAAGATGACGGAAGACAGATGACAGAAGACGGAAGACGGATGACAGAAGACAGATGACGGATGACGGATGGCGGAAGACGGATAACGGATAACAAATCGCAGGTTTATTTCACACAATGTTAACGAAATTAGAGAAAAGGATCATTGCTTCTATTCAGGAGGATTTGCCTGTTACAGAGCGTCCATATGCCAAAATTGCAGAAAAATTAAATATTTCTGAGGACACATTTCTTGGGAAGTTAAAAGATCTTTGCGACAGAGGTATTATACGACGCTTTGGTGCAACTATTAGGCACCAGATGTCAGGGTTTAAGGCAAATGCCATGGCAGCATGGAAAGTTGATGAAGACCGGGTAGATGAGGTAGGACAAAAGATGGCATCTTTTAAAGAGGTAACACACTGTTATAGACGCAACCCCACTGATGGATGGCCATATAACCTCTATACTATGATCCACGGCAATGATGAAGAATCTTGCAGGCGAACAGCGCGTAAAATGTCGGAAGAGACTTCGATTGATACTTACACGCTTCTTTTTAGCCGAAAGGAATTGAAAAAAACTTCAATGAAATATTTTCCATCCGAGGCCGCTTGAAAGATAATTAAATTTTAACGGCTGAAAATTTAATCACCTTTCAAGCTTATTTGTATAAACTGGTTTCAAAGGGCTAAAGTGTTACCGAACGTCCAGTTTTCATGCAAATGCAAAATATTGCCATAAAAATAACAATTTAACCACTCAACAACTTAACAACTGAACGAGGCCTTAAAACCAGGTAAAAAGATGATTTTCTACTTTTTACGAGACCATCAATATTACTATTTTAGCAATAATATATCGCGGAGATGCTTGTGACAGAAGCTATTCTTTTTATGTTTGGCATAGGGGTGGTATGCAGTTCGATACTGAGTCTTGCCCAACAATTCTTTTATGTTTATGAAGATCCACGAATTGCAGAAGTAGAAGGGCTTTTGGCAGGTGCAAACTGCGGAGGATGCGGATATACAGGTTGCTTTGCCGCAGCTGTCGCCGTCGTTAACGGTAAAGCACTCCCCAATGTCTGCGTCATAGGCGGACCTGATTCAGCAAAAAATGTTGCCAAAATGATGGGTGTAGATGCCGGTAGTGCGGAACCACTTCTTTCTGAAAATGAGTGTTTAGGAGGCAACAGAGCTGCCGATAGATTTTATTATACAGGCATAAGCAGCTGCCGGGCCTTGAATGCCTTTTATGGTGGAAAACGCGTATGTCATATAGGGTGCCTCGGTTTAGGAGATTGTATAAAGGCTTGTATTTTTGACGCAATTTCTATTGGTTCGGATGGATACCCTGTTGTTGATGAACGGAAATGTGTTGGATGTGGTGCATGTGAAAAGATCTGTCCTAAAAACATTTTAGAAGTAAGAACCATGTCGGAAAGACTGCTGCATTTTAACGAAGAAGAAGATGCCCTTGCACCCTGCAGGCAGACATGTCCTGCAGAAATCGATATTCCAAAATATATTGCGCAAATTACAAAAGGCGATTACGAAAGCGCTGTCAAGACAATCCGCGAACGTAATCCATTTCTTCTGGCTTGCGGAAGAGTCTGTCCGCACCCTTGTGAGTCGTATTGCCGAAGGGGTATAGAAGACGAAGCTGTTTCCATCAATCAGTTGAAACGTTTTGTTGCCGATATGGAGATGAATTCGGAGCGCCGGCTCCCGGTTTCCTGTGCACCTCCAACTAACAAGCAAATTGCTGTAATAGGCGGTGGCCCTGCAGGCTTGAGCTGTGCATATTTTCTGTGCCGTCTAGGACATACGGTTACCATTTTTGAGGCAATGCCGAAACTGGGCGGAATGATTCGATATGGAATTCCGGAATATCGACTTCCCAAGGAGGTGCTCGATTGGGAAATAGAGGGTATTCTTAAGCTGGGTATTAATTACCATATAAACGTAAAACTCGGTGTCGATTTTGACATGGGTTCACTTGTTGCTGCAGGATATGATGCTGTTTTTCTCGGTATTGGCGCATGGGATGATTACAGTCTGAAAATAGAGGGTGAAAATCTATCTGGGTGTTATACAGGCATCGATTTTCTTGTAAAAATAGGCGGTGTTGATTCTATACCAATCGGTCGTAAGGTGGCCGTTATCGGAGGCGGCAATACTGCTATCGATTGTGTCCGAACCCTTATCCGTCTTGGTGCTGAGAAGGTATATCTTGTCTACAGACGGACCCGAAGCGAAATGCCTGCAAACAAGGTCGAGATCGAAGCTGCAGAACAAGAAGGGGTAGATTTTCTCTTTTTAGCCGCTCCTGTTCGCGCTATAGGAAATGAGCAAGGTAAGGTTACGAGTCTGGAATATTTAAAGATGGAACTTGGTGAACCGGATGCAAGCGGAAGACGTCGACCGGTTCCCAAAGAAGGGTCTGAAACAGTCCTTGATATCGACATGCTGATAACTGCAATTGGACAAAAACCAGATGTATCGTTTACTAATGAAGGAAAGCGTCTTAAAGATCTTACGATTACTCGTTGGAATACAATTGAGGCAGATCATGAGACGCTTCAATCAAATATTCCATATATTTTTACGGCTGGAGATGTAGCTACCGGGCCATCCCTTGTTGTCGAAGCAATCGGTGGGGGGAGGAGAGCTGCAAGATCAATTCATCAATATCTTACCGGCAATCAAGTAACACCTGACCCAAAATCGCTGTTAAAAAAGCATATACCGGAATCTATTTTTGAATATGTTGAGGGGATAGTTAAAACGCCAAGGGCAAAGATGCCGGAACTGCCGGTGAAGGAACGGATCAAATCCTTTGTTGAAGCGGATCTTGTTCTTAAAGAAAAGGATGCCCTTGCAGAGTCTAAACGCTGTTTATCCTGCTGTAGAATATGCTATAATAAGGACGCTGCTTGATTTGAAAGAACATTTAAATAATCCTCAAAGGAATTTTTGTTTGGTCAACAGCCCTTTTCAATTGACAAATAAGTCTTTTTAAAGTAATGTAATATTTTGAATTTCGTAACACTTTAGCCCTTTGAAACCAGTTTATACAAATAAGCTTGAAAGGTGATTAAATTTTCAGCCGTGTAATTGTCTGACCTCAAACTTCTTTCTTTACACTCACTTATGCGCGAGTTTTACACG
>JAUVVS010000242.1 GCA_030604545.1 Deltaproteobacteria bacterium
GCTGTCAGAAAAAGTCTTTTTTTGTCATTTCGACCACATTCACTATGTTCAGTGTAAACTCCGGGAGAAATCTAAAGGGTTTTCTCAATATGATAAGATTTCTCGCTTCGTTCTATTAGACAAGGTTAATGAATTGTCGGACAACGAGTTTCCATAAATTGCATTTTATAAAATACTAATTAGGCCGATCATTTGGTTGGAAACCTATGTAGACAGTAGCCGATATAATTTTTCCTTTAATCCGAAACAGTTATATCATCTGCCTGTGGATCTTTTTTGCCTTCTACCACTGTAAATTCTACCCGATCTCCTTCTCTTAACTCATCAAATCTGTTTCGAATGGCATTTTGATGTACGAAAACATCTTTTCCATCTTCTCGTTCAATAAAGCCATAGCCCTTAGTACTGTTGAACCATTTTACGGTCCCTTTTGCGCGATCTGCCACGATTATCCCTTTCCTTTTATTTATGATTATGGTTCTTACTACTTATTATTTTTACATCATATCATATCATAAAGACATTTAGGGAAAAATATTTCAAAAGAGTATTGGAAAATATCATTATCATATTTTTCCCAATCTTTTTCCCGTTTTCGGATATATTCAGGCTTAATCATTTCTAATTCAGTGTAGGATTTTTTGAGAAGGGTGAAATAGTTACCGGTTTATGGTAGGTCAATGGTTTAGATCATCCAAAAACTGTAGATAAAGATTTTTTGGTTTCTTTTATCACCTTGTAAAGAACGTCACTCAGTTCTACAATTTGAAATGGCTTTGCAAGCATCCCACAAAAACCATATCGTCTATAATCGGACATTATGGGGTCATCTGAATAACCACTTGAAACAATCGCCTTGATCCCGGGATCAATTTCACGCAGTTTTTGAACGGTTTCCTTGCCACCCATTCCATTTGGTATAACAATATCAAGTATCACAAAATCAAAAGGTTGCCTGGATTTTATTGCTCTTTTATAAAGATCAACTGCCTTAGTCCCTTCCTCAGCAAATTCGACCTCATACCCAAGATAAAACAACATCTTTGCCAACATATTTCGGATATTTTCTTGATCATCCATCAAGAGAACTCTTCCTCGAATATTATTGGGGGTTTTCCTGACAGCGTTTTTTATTTTTAACTTTAACATTATTTTGCATCCCCCCCCATAGCATTAACTCTTTTTAATGGATAATAATTTTTATAAAAATTCTTGAAAGTATAAATAGCTATATTGAATTATATACCGATAATTTAAATAAGTCAAATAAAATGTTTCATTCTGAATTGACTATATAGTGAAGGATAAAATTTGGCTTATTGAAATTTTAAATTTAAAACCATGGTCCTCATAATCCGAGGAATCTTCATCAAGGGTGATTGTTGCCATAAGATTTGTAGGCAAATGATCTTTTCTGGAAATTATCAGACTCCTTTTAAAAATATCCCATTGACTATTGTATTAGGTTGATAGAATGGGTTAAAATATGGTTTTCATTTCTTAAAGATGATGGTTTCGTAAAAAGGCTCATTAAGTTGTCATTTCGAACGGATGTGAGAAATCTTTATCGCACAACATGCTGAAAGACATAAGATTTCTCCCTGAGGTCGAAATGACAAATTTACCAAAAAGGACTTTTTACGAATGCATCAAAGATTAAATTCAAAAGAATCGGGCTTTTTACTTTGATCTTTTCATGAGACTTTTTTTAATCAGGATGAAAAGAAGGGACATAGATGTCATCGAAGAAGATGAGAACAGATGATGATAATTTAGATAAGTTTATTGCTGAGGCCCGACGGGAGCAAGAACGTCGTCAGAAGTCTTATCGGGAGCGAGCGCTTAAGATTTACCCCCAGGTATGTGCGAGGTGTGGACGTGAATTCTCTGGCAAGAAGTTGCGTGAGCTGACGGTCCATCATAAGGACCACAACCATGATAACAATCCACCTGACGGTAGCAATTGGGAATTGCTGTGTATGTATTGCCATGATAATGAGCACACGCGATACCAAGATGCAGAATGGTATGATGATCAATCACCGAAAAGAGAGCAGGAACCACGTTCGACTTACAAGCCGTTCGCTAATCTGGCTGACTTGTTGAAAAACAAAAAGCCGGAAGAAAAAAAATAGTTAATAAAACAAATTTCAAGCTGATTTTTCTGGTGTGGTCTTTCAACCGGACACTGCAAATAAGGGAAAGGATAGGGTAAAGATGCTGCCTTTACCCGGTTCACTTTCAACGGTTATGGTTCCCCCAAGTTCGGAGACATTTTTTTTAGTCACGGCCAACCCCAGGCCTAGTTTCTTTCTTTTGGTACTGATATAATCAGTAAAAAGAGTATCAACTCTTTCTTTAGGTATGCCTCTTCCTGTATCTTCTATTGATATTTCGGCTGATCCTAATCTGTGGACGGATTTATCTTGACTGGATTTATTAATGCCAGGTTCATAATGGCCGGACAATACTTTCCCGGATACACCCCGCCTGGATTTATCAATGCCGGATATATCTTTCCCGGGTTTCCCATGGATAGATTCACTGTTTCTGCATCCATCATGAACGGATTTAGCTTGCCTATATTTATCTTCGCTAAGAGTTATAGATAAGAGACCACCGCGAGGCATGGCATCAATGGCATTGGTCATCAGGTTCTTAATGATCCTGTCAAACAAAAATTTATCAGCCAATATCCTCAGATTTTGTGCAGGAGAGATGAGTTTTACTTCAATTTCCTTTTGCTTGGTTTCGTTTTCATAAAGGCTGATTATCTCACTGAGAGCGGTTTTAAGATTTAAGGCAATGGTCGCTATAGGGTCCGGATGGGTAAGATTGTGCAGATTACTTAAAAATCGATTGATATTGCGAAATTCTTTTTGAACCGACTCATGGAAAAGCCGGCGATAATCTTGATCATTGTAAAGTCGTAAGATAAGATTGCTGCAGTTTTCGATATTCTTAATCGGGTGCTTTAAGTCATGAACCAATCCGGCTGCTATTCTGGCAAAGATTGACCATCGCTCATTGAGACGGCTCTCCTTTTGCAGCATGATCAATTTATCGCTCATCAGATTGAATGAATCGGCCAGTTCCTCAAACTCATCTCCGGTAGAAACCTTTACCTTTTTTCTGAGGTCGCCTGAGGCAATCACCCTGGTTGCCCCGATCAGTTCATAGATAGGCTTTACTGCACGCTTTCCTCCGGCAATACCAATGATGATCATAATCACCAGGACAATAACTATTGATATGGATAATATCCGGGTCATCCAGGTCGCTATCATAAAAGCCTCACTGGTGGGTTGTTCAATAATCACCCCCCAGTTTAATAATTTCAATGGATGACCAACACCCAGGACCTGAAGACCTGCTTGGTTTTTATAGGTCAGGGAGGCTTCTTCTCCCTGTA
Organism: Deltaproteobacteria bacterium; assembly: GCA_030604545.1. GTDB lineage: Bacteria > Desulfobacterota > Desulfobacteria > Desulfobacterales > JAUVVS01 > JAUVVS01. The sequence goes on from JAUVVS010000242.1 coordinate 3,413, forward strand.
AGATGGTTTTTACAATGGTAAGATCATGCAAGCGCTTTTGTTTGAAGACATCTTGTTTTCGCTCATTATCCCCATGGGCAATAAGCAGGCCCGATTTGGAAACCACCAGGGCAATTCCTTTCTCCCCAATCCTTATACTGTCTATCAGCTTCCACATGTCACTCAGATCAATCTCTCCGGCGATAACTCCATCAATACTATTGAGCTTTTTGATGGGCAGGGCGATAATGATCGAGGGCACCAGATTATCAGAGATAAAAATCTCGGAGAAATATGCATTCCCTTGTATGGCAGATTGAAAAAAATCCTCGCCTGATCTGTCCGATAGTTTTTCTTCCAGGTTGCTGGTGGCCACTTCCTGACCTGTGCCATCAAGGAGGCATATTTTTTTGAATACTTCAAAATTGGTGGCATAATTTTTGATCATAATTTCTTTTTGCCACTGGTTCAGATAGATTCGATTAATATTGTTGGCCAGTCCCGACAGAATATTGAGATTATTTTTCAGGTAAAGTTCAATCTGCTCGGCCGCCCGAACGGCCACCTGCTTATTTCCTGCTAAAGCTGATTGAAAATAGGCCTTTCTGGAGATGTGAATGGAGATGGCCCCATAGATGAGAAGGGGGGCCAGGGCAGAGAGGATTAAAATGATAATTAATTTCGTAGATATTTTGAATGATACATATTTCATGGTCAAAACTCAATGAAGACGTAAAAAGTCTCATTAAAGGATCATTTTAAAATGTTCCCTTAATACCGGTCAAGAAATGAATTCCGGGTACTGGAAAGCCCTGAAACTCATAATAGTCCTCGTTAAA
>JAUVVS010000231.1 GCA_030604545.1 Deltaproteobacteria bacterium
AACCATGAGATTATCATAAGGATCAAAAAAAGTGCGGCTGTAGATGCAGCAAGCCCTATCCGCTTATGGTTCAATCCGGAGACAAGTCTGGACACAAGATCGGGTACACCCCAGGCAGCAATTACAAACAAACCGATGAGCGGCACATAGGTGTATCTATCAGCCATGGCCTGGTATCCAATCTGCACCAAACCGATTACAGGCACAAAGGTTCCAATATACCACAGCCATCCTACAATAAACCAGGGTCTCTGCTTTAAAGACCTGATCGCTAAAAAAGATATGAATAAGAGAAACAGGCAGGCCGCTGCAACCTGCCACCAGGGTAACACGCCGGGATGCGGATAAAAGGCTGCAAGTTTGACCGGCCAGAACATTTTTCCCATATAGATTATATAAGAAACAAGAGCATTCGCGATCCTTATCGTTAGCGGAAATCTATCCAGCGAGCCCACAGCCCCTCTACCATGCTGAAAAAAAAGCGTAACAACACCTACTGCTGCTGAGAGTGCAAAAAAAGGAATTTTCTCAATAATCAGGCGGCGAATAGGCAATCCCTGATCACCTGTTCCATCAATCCTCAACTTCCCAAAACGAATACGCCCAAGGGGCCAGTAGTCCAGCAAAAGAAGCACAAACGGCAATGTAATAAGCATTGATTTTGCCATAATACCCAGTATAAAAAACAGAAGTGCCGTCAAATATCTATTCATCCCGGGCCGCTCAATATAAAGAACGTAGCTCCACATGGTGAGTATCCAGAAAAAAGTGCTCAATACGTCTTTTCTTTCTGACACCCAAGCAACCGACTCCACATGAAGTGGATGAATAGCAAACAGGGCGGCAACAAATACACTTCGCCATAAGCTACTGGTCATCTTTCTGAAAACAAGAAACAGCAACAGGGTATTTGCTATGTGAAAGAGCACATTGGTCATATGATGTTCACCCGGGTTCATCCCGTAAAGCTGCACGTCCAGCATATGTGACAGCAGCGTTAATGGATGCCAGTTGCCCGTCTGGGTATCGGTAAAAGCCCATGCAACGTTCTCCAATGTCAGACCGTCTTTTACATGGTAATTGTCGGTTACATACAAATCGTCATCGAAATTAACAAATGCATGATTCCTCACCTGCCCATAGATAACAAGTGTTGCTATGACGAGAAATAGACACACCAGAATATCAGGGCGTATATTATAAATGGTTTTTTTGCAGATACTATTGGCGCTCATGTGTGAATTTAGTCTTGTTTTATCTAACCACGAAGATCACGAAGGATAATAAGGAAAAAAATATCTTCGTATCCCTTCGTGTACTTTGTGGTGAAAATAATTTGTGTCATAAAATGCACAATATTTGTTGCTAAGAGATGAGTTATTTCGCTTCGTTCATCCCGCAATAGCATCGGCCCTTTTTTCTATCCTATCCCTAATTGCAGGGATCAGAAGCTCGTATGAAAGTGGAATCGAAAGGTTGTCTTTGGATTGCTTTTGTAAATATTCCTGCATTCTTTTTCCGCCAAATGCCGTTAACAGAATGTCAAGATATTCATCTGCAGCATCATTTTTGCCGGCCCTGAGTCTATTTTCTGCAAGCCAGAACAGAATCAATGCATCATTTGGATAGATTACTCTTACCCGCCTCAGAAACCACTCTGCCCGTTCATATTGACCTGATAAGCTAAAGGCGATCCCCATATACAGCAAGGCGTCCCTGTCATGGGGGGCCCACTTTAAGGCGCCCCTGAAATATGGAATAGCTTCGGCAGCTTTTTGCTGCCGGATCAAAATAAATCCTTTCAAATTCAGGTAAACATGATTAATATATTGTTTTTTTATCAAAATATCAAGATGTTTTAACGCTTCATCCCATTTTTTACTGCCTATCAGCACCAGAATCATATTTTCCCGGGCTATTTTTTTATTAGGCTCTATCTCTAAAGCCCGTTCCAAATATTCCATGGCCTTTTCATACTCATGTTTTTTTCTATATATATTACCCATGTTATTATAATACAGCACCTGCGCTTGCTTCGGTTTCTGTTGTCGTTTGGATAAACTCTTTTGAAAAAGCTCAATTGCTTTATCCAATTGCCCTGCCCTTGAATAAAAGACACCCAACCTCTGGTAGGGCCGAGAGCTTTCCGGCGCCTTTTTCAACGCATCCTCCCAGAGAGATTTTTCCGTTTTCCATGCCATGTTCCTGATGTAAGTGCATATGCTGAACCCAACCAGCAAGATGATAACAAAAGCAAATATGATCCTATAAATGGACAATCTATTAGTGCGGTAATAATCAAGCAGCCGGTTTATGCAGGCTGCAACCGGCCAGAATAGGAAAAGTGAGGGAAGATAGTTTCGATGCTCAAAAATAAGTTCAAGGGGAATTATCGTTGATTCGATAAGATGATTTAAAAAAAAGAAGATAATACCAAAGGCTGCAACAGGCATTTTCCGTATCCTGGAAAACCCGATGTAGATAAGCATAAATACGATCATCATAGACGGTATAGTCGTCCACGGCTTAAATAAAGACTCCGAAACGATTACATCATGTTGAATTGACAGGCGATCCGGCACCGGATAGAAAATCTGGGTGAGATAATACACGAGTATCCTGGGCTCTGTCATCAAACGTTCGGCAAAAGAAAAAGGGCGATATGCATACCCTTTAAGGAAAAAAAGCAGGTCTCCTTTCATAAAGAGCACCGACGCCATAATAAATACCAGTAACCCGGATACTATGGCCACAACCATAAGCATCCGCTTTGTTTTTGGAAGACTAAGGTCTTGAAAAAAGATCGCCTCAACAAGGATCAGCGCTGCCGGAAAGGTGGCTGCATTTTCTTTTGACCCAATCGCAAAAATAAAGCTAAAAAAGCAGGCTGTAAAAAGAATTGCCCGGGTTGAACTAACACCGGTTATTCTAGCCCTGACGTAAAAAAAAATCCCGAGAACATAGAACATGGCGGCCATTAAAGTCATCCTCTGCACAATGTATGTAACTGCCTGGGTCTGAATTGGATTAACTGCCCACAGAGCGGCGGTCAAAAAGGCAATGAAGCGCTCGCTCCCAGGTTTATATTTATCCTTAAGATTCGGTGTGTTGAATAAATTTATAACGGTGATAAAAAGAATAAATGCAGTGAAGAAATGGATGGCAATGTTTACCATGTGATAACCGGTTACATCGTCTCCGCCAAAATACCAGTTAAGTGCAAATGTCATATAGGCAATGGACCGGTGCAATTTGCTGCCGGGGCCCGGATGGGCAAAAAGAGTCTTATATAAAGAAGCGGGGGTTAGATATTTGATGTGCAGACGGGAATTTTTAATTATATTGGCTTCATCATCGAAATGCCATGAAGAAAGAAAAGTGTTTGAATAGGCTGCCAGGATAAGGAAAATTAGCAGAGTAAGAACGAACCAGGTTTTTCTGCTGGAATTTAAATCATATTTTTTAAACATTCGTACCGGCCGGAAAAATAAAAGGGGAGAGGGGACCGCCCCTCTCCCTTTTATCGTACATTAGATGCTTTTAAGGACTAATGTGAGAAATCAAATACTCTTGTTACATGACAATTGTATAAATATTAGTACCAGCATCCCAATCAGGCATTGAGCTTTGATAGTCATCAGGACATCTTCCGCTTCCATCAGTGACAGAGATGGTCATTGCATTGACATCTCCACCAATTGTACCCGTGTTGGCACCGCTTAAGGTCATACCCAATCCAGCAGTTACGGCTGTAACTGGGTTAGAATCCGGCGGGTTCACACGGCTGGGAACGGCAAAATAATCGGCAATTCCAGACGCGATGGCATTGGCATCAGATTCGGCCGCACTGCAGAATGCCTTGTTACGATAGGCGATAAAGTTCGGAATAGCGATGGCCGCCAGAATACCGATGATGGCGATAACGATCATCAGCTCGATAAGTGTAAAACCTTTTTGGTTTAGTTTTTGAATCATTGTGAATCTCCTTAATTAATTTAATTTAAAATGTTTTGTAATTATTTAACCGCTAAAACTATTTATGATATTTTATTTTGTAAGTTCTTTGCTTTTTTCACCTCCTTTTTCATAAGATATTGATGAAAATGAATACTTACAGTAAAGAAGAGCAAAGAATGTGCCATATGCGCTATTATTTAAAAAAAATATATAATATATTGTTTTTCTTAGTATATTTTAATTTGAGTAAACTTGTTTAAATCTTTTCACCTGATCAAATACGTTTTCATTGACAAATTTTGTAACCCTTGTGCCAAAATTCGTCATCCATCCACTATTTTGCGCTTATAATTTCCTGTTTATCTCTCAATTTTCAGTTTGTCAAGACGATACCGCATTGAACGAAAGCTAATACCCAGTTGTTCAGCTGCCTTGCTAATGTTTC
>JAUVVS010000232.1 GCA_030604545.1 Deltaproteobacteria bacterium
ACGTGTCCTTTTGAAAATTCAATAGGATCACGTACATCGAGGATATATGGATCTGATTTGGCAAGGTTTTCCCAATGAACAACTGAAGAATACCCGCGCAATACGTTGGCTGCGATCATACCTGCCATGTTGACGGGGTCCTTAGCCGAGCCGTATTGAGGTGCGTAGCATAGTTCCGCCTCTTCAAGATCAAACACGGTTCCTTTCTGCTGAATAGCCATGGCAATGACATCAATCCTTTTTTCAACGCCGGTCTTGCCGATTGCTTGTGCGCCAAGTATACGGCCGTCTTTTGTTGAAAATATCAATTTGATCGTTATTGTTTTTGCATCAGGATAATAGCCGGCGTGGTGATCAGGATGGAGATAAATCTTTTCATATTGTTCAAGTTCATGATATCTGCCGATCCGTTTTAATAATTTTTCAGTTGCACCTGTTGAGGCGATCGTCATGCCCAATACACCACAGACCGATGTAGCCTGGACTCCTCTAAACCGTGGTGAATTAGAGCTACCTCTCAAAATAACATCTGCTGCAATTCTACCCTGACGGTTAGCAGGACCTGCCAGCGGAACCAGGGTTTGGGAGCCTGTAACAAAATCTTTTACTTCAACGGCATCGCCAACAGCCCATATGCTTTTATCACTTGTTTGCATTTGATCGTCAACCAGAATTCCTCCACAATTACCTATGCTAAGGCCTGCTTTCCTTGCAAGCTCAACTTCCGGCCGGATGCCGATTGCGAGGATAACCATATCTGCCGAAATTGATATGCCGGACTCCAGCATAATGGAAATAGTGCCGTCTTTTTCCTCATTAAACCCGGATACGGCACTTCCAAGGTGAATTGATATCTTGTGAGAATAAAGGTGCCCATGGATAAAAGCGGCCATTTCAGGATCTAATACCGGCATAACATGCTTCTGCATTTCAATTATAGTGACATTGATGCCCAGGCGTTTCAGGTTTTCAGTCATTTCAAGACCGATGAATCCGCCTCCTACAACAGCTGCATTTTTTATCTTTCCGGCTTTTATCCAGTTTATAATTTGGTGCATATCCGGAATCGTTCGCAAAATAAAAATTCCAGGCAGTTCAATTCCTTTGAGCTTTGGTTTAATAGGTGCTGATCCCGGTGAAATTACAAGCGTATCGTATTTTTCCCTGTATACTTTGCCGCTTTTTAAATCTTCGACTTCGATCTCTTTCTTTTTGCGATCAATAAGAAGGACATTACTGCTTGTTCTAACGTCGATATTGAATCGTTCCTTGAACAGCTTAGGTGAAGCAACAAGCAGTTTCTCTTCTTTAGTAATAACGTTCCCTATATAATAGGGGAGACCACAGTTTGCAAAAGAAACATAAGGTCCGCGTTCGAAGATGATAATCTCGGCATCCTCAGAAAGCCTTCTTGCTCTGGTGGCGCATGAAGCACCACCGGCAACACCACCGACGATAAGCAATCTTTTTTTGCTCATTTTCTTTTTTTGTTGGCTATGTGTAATAGTTCAGCTATTTTTTTCTGCCCATATTGCCAGCTTTTCGCGGAAGATCTTTGAATTGTGGCGTATGTCTACAGGAAACGACTTATGGAATAATATTGTTTTTATGTCTTTTGTCAGCTCGTTGCTCCTGGCGAGTTCAAAAAGTTCTTTTTTAAGTTCTCTTTTATTTCTACCGTCATCCGTATGTTCTATCTCGATACATATAACAGGTATTTGTTTTAGTGGGGGACCGATTCCCACCAGAGCACTTCGAAATATTCTTGGATGGTTATTGAAAATGGCTTCACAGGGGATGGTATAGAGGGTTCCATTCTTTGTCGTTACTCTATGGCTTTTGCGGCCGCAGAACCAGATTCTCCCTTTTTTATCCATCCACCCGAGATCGCCCATTCTGTGCCAAATTTGATTTCCTTCCTTTATTTTGGCAATTGCGTCTGCCATTGGTTTTTCAAAGTACTGCCGTGTTACAAGATCTCCTTTTACTGTAATTTCACCAATTTCACCTGAAGGAACAACGAGGGTTTCCGACCATTCTGCAATCGGATCGTCTGTAATTTTAATGATGCGAACTTCTATCCCCTGTAATGGACGGCCTATACAAGTCCCATAACCCTGTTCGCTGAGTTTTCGGGTTTCTGAGAGGATTTCATTACTTGTGATTGATATGACAGGCACAGCCTCCGTCGCACCATAAGGTGTGTGAATTTCGGCATCTCCACATAACATAGCGGCAAATTTTTCAATAACAGATGGTGGCACCGGCGCTCCTGCAGATATAACTCTCTTCAAAGACGGCAGTTTTATCCCTTTTTCTTTGCCATATGTTCCTACCCGATTGAGAAGGGCAGGTGATGCAAACATATTTGTTACGCCATGGTTAATTATCGGTTCTATGATCTTTTCAGGATCGACCAGAGCCGGCTTGGTGGGGTCCATATCCGGTATTACTGAAGTTATCCCCAGTGCAGGCCAAAAAAGAGCAAAGAGAGGAAATGTTGAAAGATCTATTTCATCTGTAGATAGACCCAAGTAAGATTTTATGTGGCGGAGCTGAGCATCAAAGTTTCCGTGTGTATAGACAGCTCCTTTTGCCGGACCGGTACTGCCGGTTGTAAAGAGAATGGCAGCCGTTTCATCCCGGCTGGTTTTCGTCATAGTGTAAGGTTCCCAAGGCAGCCGGCAGATATCCTCTAATGTATATCCTCCCCAGAACCAACGTTTACCTACTGTAATCCATACTTTGACAGTCCTGAAGTATTTTGGAGCGATCATTCGAAGAATATGAGCGGGAGGAATCCCGATTAAAGCTTCTGACTTGCTTTCATGAAGGCAATTGAGCATACGGCCAATGCCCATACCGGGATCGACAACTACCGGGACTGCGCCAATCTTGAAGAAAGCAAATATTAAAGCAAAAAACTCAAAGCTTGGTTTCACCATTAGGATAGTTCTCGTCCCTCTGGTGATTCCAACTTTATCCATACCACGGGCAAGGCAGTCCGATTCTCTGTCCAGTTGCCGGAATGTAAGGTGTGCATAGGCAATCCTGCCGTTTTTATCCCGGCCTGCAGGACATACTACAGCCCGTTTATATGGCTGCACCCTTGCCATTTCTTTTAAGTAGGATGCAACATTTACTACTTTATTATTCTTTGCCATGTTGGAAGTATCCGTAACATTTTAGTTGTTTGAAAACAAGGCCGCTTGAAAAATAATTAATGTATTACATTCGGTATAAGCAATTTAATGTTGATATTATTAGCAAATATAGCATCAGCATATCGACCAGAAGAAATGTCTAAAATGCTAGGCACTTTTTGGATTTCAGCTAGTCCGGGATAGGGTTCCTTTTTAAAAAATCCTTAACCAGGTTAACTATTGTTTCCGGCTCATCTTCTAAAACATAATGACCTGCATCAGGAAAAGCATGAATTTCTGCATCTGGAAAACGGCGCTGCCATTCGGCAAGGTATTCAGTGTCAAAAACAAAATCACGTTTTCCCCAGCATATTAGTTTGGGTATATGCGCAAGTCTGTGCAGGTTTTCATCCATATATTTTCCAAGACTATAACTTGGATCCTTTTCCTTTAGAGGAATATCCTGAATAAATTTTAGAATTGCTATCCTGTTTTTCCACGAATTATATGGGGCTATAAGACCCGACTTAACATCTTTGGAAAGCCCTTTATAAGATGCCATATACAAAAGAGCAAAGGCAAAGAGATTGAAACCAAGGATTGCCAAGGTAGCAAACGGTTTTATATTGCGGGCAAGCCGTAACCTTAAAGGTAGTTTTTTCCCTTTAAGCTGTAAAAAGGCAACAGTATTCATTATAATAATGCGACTAATCTTCTCTGGATGCTTTACGGCAAAGGTCATACCGATTATTCCTCCCCAGTCGTGAAGCACCAGCGTGATCTTTTCTTTTAATTGCAGGTGGTCGAAAAGGGTTTCTAGATCATGAACACGGCTTTTCAACCTATAATCATAGTGTTTTGGACTTGGTTTGTCGGAGAGGCCGCAACCTATATGATCCGGTACAATAGTACGGAATTGTGGCGATAGTTTCTTAATAAGTACGCGAAAATAAAACGACCACGTTGGGTTACCATGGATCATTACAATCGGATCACCTGCGCCTTCGTCCAAGAAATGATACTGAAGTCCGTTTATCTTCATATAGCGGGATTGAAAAGGGTAGAGGTGATGAAAAGCTGAAATATCAATTTGTCTGTTTTTATACATCTTTTTTTCGTAATAGTTTAGCTGTTTGAAAATAAGGCCGCTTGAAAGATAATTAAATTTTAACCGTGTAAAACTCGCGCATAAGTGAGTGTAAAGAAAGAAGTTTGAGGTCAGACAATTACACGGCTGAAAATTTAATCACCTTTCAAG